>JALUWC010000354.1 GCA_027019885.1 Geoglobus sp. | reverse complement strand
GGAAATCTTACAAATTTGATGATAAAATGGAGGGGATGAAAGAGATTTGCTCAAAACAAAGGATTGTCTACGGAGTTGTTACTGTAGCTTGCAAGGACTACAAGTACTCCAAACCGATAGATGATTCCAACAGAAATCGTTTTGGTCATGAAGTTCCAGCAGATATGCCTGCTGAACAGTGTCCAGCAAAGGCCTTTGAACCACGGAGATCTGGTGAAATAATATGGTAAATAAAATATTTCCCAAAACAATTTTGAACAGGCACAAAAAGAGAGATGATTGGTTTTTAGATGACTACTCCTTAAACCCCTACCAGCTCTGCGAATTTAACTGCATTTACTGCTACACTCGAGGAAGCAAATATGGGGAAAATATGAAACATGGATTAACGGTGAAAGTAAATGCCCCAACTCTGCTTGAAAGGGAATTGCTGAAGAGGAGTAAAAGAAAGGAGTACGGTTTTATCGCTTTAAGCTCGGCAACAGAACCTTGGATGTATATTGAGGGAAAATACGGGATAACAAGAAAGTGTTTGGAAATGATCGCGAAGTTCAGATTTCCAGTTCACTGTTTAACCAAATCAACTCTAATTCAGAGAGACTTAGATCTGTTAAAAGAAATCGACAAAAACGCAATTTTACCACAGGATTTAAGCAACTTAAAGCATGGCGTGCTAATAACTATTTCCTTATCGATCTTAGATGAAAAAATTGCAAAAATCTTTGAACCAAATGCTCCTAAGCCAAAAGAAAGGTTAGAAACATTGCAGAAGGTTAAAGAAGGGGGATTTTATGCTGGTGTTGCATATATTCCAGTTTTACCCTTTATTTCAGACTCTGATGAACAACTTAATGAAATGATAAGAATCGCAAAGGAGTTTCAAGCCGATTACGTTTTTGTTGGAACCTTAACCTTGTATGGAATCGGAAAAGAACTCTATTACAAAATTCTTGAAAATCATTTCCCGGAGTTGGTACCAAAGTACAAACAGCTTTTTAGAATTTTTAATCAGCCAAACAAAGCTTTTCAGCTCAGACTTGAGAAAAAAGCAAGGGAGTTTTGTGAAAAATATGAAATAAAATACAAGATTTTGTGATTGAAATGGAAAAGGATGAAATAAAGGAATCAGTGTGCTCACTCCTTGAATTAATGAAGAAAAATGAGTTATTAGGTTTGGATAGATGCTTTTAAAGAGATTGGGGAAGGAGAGAACGGAAAAACTCAAAATAGCTAAAACACTTGTTTTAAATTTCGTAGGAGCAGAATTCAGGAGGTTTGTAGTTGAAGAAGACTGAAATTTGGACGATTATTCAAACTTTGAAAACTTTTCTTTTAATAATTTTAAAAAACATCTCCCCCTAAACCACACCTGCCGAGCCTGATGAGGGAGTTCATGTTTCAGGTGAAACTCGATCTTCAGGCGATTGACCCTTTTCAGAAATGAGAAAGAGTTGTAGGGTGATCACTGCTGTTTTTCAGATGAGAGGATGCTGGATAGCTCTTTCAGCAGTGGTATTTCCCTGATCTTTTCTGGATCCAGTATATTGGCAATTATTCCGGGAGGCCTCTTTGGTGGTCTGTCTATCTCAACAACACGATCCGGTGTGATGATACAGTTGAGAGAGACATCATGAATGCCCTGCGGGATGGGTGTGTTCACGATCTGAATCTGGTGAACCGTGGTTACGACTGAGATTTTTCCGTCAACAAGCTCCAGCTCTGAGAGTATTCCAAACTCTAAATCCCCGTACCCCGCGCCCTTCCCCAGTCTCTGACCGAGGTTATTTACGGCAACACTCCCCTCCACAATGAAATCAACTTTCTCCAGTTTCATAAGCTTCTGAACAGAGTCAAGTTTAACTCCAAACCTGAAGGCACCTTTTATGGTTGACGCAGAATCAAGCTTCGATTCTGACAGTCTTTCAGGATCCA
>JALUWC010000353.1 GCA_027019885.1 Geoglobus sp. | reverse complement strand
ATCAAAGAGTGGTAAAATAAGGTTTGTGATAGGCAGGGAAGGTTTATTAACGCTATGCCACAATATGGCAGTGTGGATGTGAGAATCAGGAAAAGCGAAGTGGATGGTGTAATTTCAGCCCCACCCTCAAAGAGCTACACCCACAGGGCTTTTTTCTCAGCAGCACTTTCAAAAAAATCGGCTGTAAAAAATCCTCTGATTTCTGAAGACACCATTGCGACTCTCAACTCATGCAGAAAAATGGGTGCAGAGTTCATAAGGAAATCGGAAAATTTCTTCTTCTACGGCACAGATGAAATCAAATCTGGCTACTACAGTGCTATGAATTCCGGCACCACTCTCAGAGTTCTGATCTCTCTTTTAAGCTTATCTCCTCACACATCAGTTTTGGATGGAGATGAATCTCTGAGAAAGAGGCCGAACAGAGAGCTTGCCATAGCTCTGAGAAATCTGGGAGCGAAAATTTTTGGTGACGAGTTATTCAGAGCGCCTTTAAGACTTAGAGGAGTGATAAATGCTGGGAATGTTGAGATATCCGGAAAAAGCTCTCAGTTTGTAACATCCCTGCTTTTCGCATTGCCCCTTCTTGACAGAGAATCATCTGTTATAGTTGGAAGGATGAAATCAAAGCCCTACATCGACATAACAGTTGACGTCCTTGAAAGGAGTGGTGTTAAAATTGATGTTGAGAATGGTATCTATTACATATTTCCGTCAGATTTCGGGCTGAAAGAGTTTGCAATTCCCCCAGATTACTCATCGATGAGCTATCTCATCTCTGCGGGATTGCTGTCTGGGAAGGTTGTAATAGACAACGCATTTGACTCTAAGCAGGGAGACAGAAAGTTTCTTGAGATTGCAAAAGAGATGGGGGGAAGAATAAAGAAGAAGGGAGAAAAGATTTTTGCTGAAAAATCTGAGCTGGAGGGAATTGAGTTTGATGCGGGAGACACACCGGATCTTGTTCCAACTGTGTCAGTTCTGGGAGCTGTTGCAAAGGGAGAAACAAGGATTTTCAATGCAGAACATCTCAGAATAAAGGAAACAGATAGAATAAAAACAGTGGTTGACAATCTGAGGAGGCTTGGAATTCACGCTGAGGAGAGAGAGGATGGTCTGATTGTGAGGGGAGGGGAGATCAAAAGAGGCCTGATTGACAGTTACGGTGATCACAGAATAGCCATGGCGTTCTCACTTCTTGGACTGCTGGGAGAGATTGTTGTGAAAAATGCTGAATGCGTAGGCATATCCTACCCAAAATTTTATGATGATCTGAGAAAAATTGGTGGAAGGGTTGAGGTTCTATGACAGGAAACACCTTTGGGAGAGTTTTCAGAGTAACCACATTCGGTGAGAGTCATGGAAAGGCTGTTGGATGCATCGTTGATGGATGTCCTGCGGGAATTGAACTCAGGGAAGAGGACGTGAACAGAGAGCTGAGAAGGAGAAGACCCGGAGGTTTTCTTTCATCTCCGAGAAAGGAGAGGGATGAGGCCAGGATTCTTTCAGGGGTTCTTGATGACACAACTCTCGGAACCCCGATAGCTCTTGTTGTTGATAACAGAGATGTGGATTCAAAGTCATATGCACCGATAAGGGATCTTGCAAGGCCGGGGCATGCAGATTACACATACTTTGCAAAATTCGGCATAAGGGACTGGAGGGGGGGAGGAAGAGCTTCAGGCAGAGAAACTGTTGGCAGGGTTGCCGGTGGAGCGATAGCTAAAAAAGTCCTTGACAAATTCGGGGTGAGGATTTACGGATTTTCAAGGGAGATTGCTGGAATAAGGGCGGAGGTTGAAGGAGAGGTAGAAGAGACATTCCAGAGATCTGAAAGAAGCCCTGTGAGATTTCCGGATGAGGAAAGAGAGGAAATGGTGATTGAGGCAATTCAGAATGCAATCAGAGAAGGGGACAGCGTTGGCGGAATTGTGGAGGTT
>JALUWC010000352.1 GCA_027019885.1 Geoglobus sp. | reverse complement strand
TCCTCATAGACCTTTCTCGGAATGGCCACTTCGAGGTTGTTTACGATTAACTCCTTCAATCCTGCCTTTGTTATCTTTATCAGCGCGTCGGAATCAACGGCTATTTGCATTCTGAGGCCTCCTGCTAAATTCCAAAAAATGCATTGCTTCCCAAATTTCGAACATTTGCTTAATTATGTCATGTATCATTCTAGCCCTCATTTATTTTTTACCTATATTTTTCAACTGATATAGATAATATAGATAAATTTAAAAAGCTAAACTCTTAACCTTTCTCTGTTTCTCAACCTTATTTGATTGTACAAATCGATTGATGCAGAGTGCTCTATTTCTACAACTACAGCATAGTCTTGCTGATAGTTTTTGTCGTTTACCCATACGTCTCGGCATATGACTGCCAGAACTAATGGTTTATCCGTGTCAATTTCCATTCTAGAAAACTCTAGTGTTCCTTTTTGATGGACACCTTTTTTCCTCAATCTGACTCCTGGCTTAAGATTCAATTCTTTACTTTTGATATCCTCTGGAACTTCTTCGTTTTCATCTTCTGAGATGGTTTCACTATACTTCTTTTTGACAATCTCGATGTCTAAATCTCTAAAAAGATGAAATTCCATAGAAACACCCAGATAATTGCTCCTATTTCTATTTGTGGGGGAATCGTAAACGAGTGTAACAGAGATCTTCTTTTTTCCACTAGTATTGAAGTCATCAGGTAAGTAAATCGCATACAAATGAACTGAATTCAGCTTAATTTTGTTTTCTCTCAAAAGCAATACTCGTGACTTTTCTGAATACCTTGCTCTATCCAAGTTTGGAATTCCGTAGCCGTAAATCCTGATAATATCCTCAAAATGTGTGTTTTCATCCCTTAATTCATCTGGTAGTTCTTCTTTATTTGGAATTGATGCAGATGAAATTAACAAGGCTTTTACCAAGTTCGGTGAGTAATTGGGATATTCATTCATAAGTTTTGCAATGTAATGTGCAACCTTCGGAGCACTAAAACTTGTGCCGCAATCCAGAGTGAACAACCGTCCCTCGGAAATCCATTCAGGGTTGAGTGTTACTACCTTGTCTACATGATTCTGTGCTATATCTCCACCACCATTTTCAACTATTTCTGGTTTTATCATTCCTTTATAACCGAAACCAACTCTTGTAAAGGGTGATGGATAGTTTTTCACCCCAAAACGTCCAAAATATTTATAGACGTATATATCATTAGTTGAAAACACAGAACCAACGGTCAGAGCCAATGCCGAAGTCGCGGGATCTGTTATCTTTGTAAAGTCATTAGAACTATCAATAAGGTAATCGGGATATTGTTTGAGATAAAATTTCTTTTCATCAGAAAACCAGTCGTTTATGTTTCCAGCAGATATTACAAACACTACACCAAATTCTTTGGTCATCTCGTCAATTACTGACGCCAGAGGAAATTGTCGCATACCTTCCTGTACGATCTTAGTATCATCACCCAGAGAGAGGTTTATTACTTTACAATTTGGATAGCTGTCTACAAAATATTTTACTGCTTTGTAAAGTTGATGTTCTAGGAGTTCCTCTTCGTCATATTTTGCATTGCCATATTCATCCATATACATTACTTTAGCAGAGAAGATCCAGACTTCTTTAGTGAAACGTTTCGATTCTAAGCATCTTTTGAGGTCACCATATAGAGCTATTCCGGCAACTTTGGTTCCATGCCCGACTTCATCAAATAAATCATCTTCAGAGATTTTGTCGCTTTTTTTGGTTGCAACTGCAATTTCATCTCCGACAGCTCCTTTAAGCAGAGGATGGGCTGATCGTATTCCTGAATCGACCATTAATATTCCCGTTGCGTTGTCGTCAGGAGATGAGTCGTCAGTATCTATTTCTTCAAGAGATGCATAGAGGGCTGTTTTAACTGCTGCTTTTGGAGGTCTATCTATTCTTGCAATCTCTCTTAGAGGTAAAATTTCGTCAAGTATTTGCTTACCTATTTTTACTCTTAAGAGACAGAAACTTTTTGTAATCCATCTATCAGTAATTTTTCCGCCTTTGGCTTCGATTAACTTCCTTAAACCGTATATAAATCTATTCAAACGATCGTCGTCCATTCTCCAGATTTCAACATCTAAATATGCTGTTTCATCGTGTTTTAATGGATCTTTTTTAAGGCCTTCTCCTATCTTTTCATCTGGTGGGATTTCCGAAATATCATCGATAGCATGGAAATGTATGTGTCTATCAGATTCAGCATACTCTCTCAATTTTTCTTTAAAATCCTCTAACGTTTCGTCTTCCGCAAAAACAACCCAAAATCCCTTCTTGTCTGGAGAAGGAGATATTACTTCAATTTTCTTACGTTTAAGGAAACTTCTGAACTGTTCTTCGTCAACATCCTGGTTTAAAACAATCTTGAAAATCAGATTTGGATCGAGATAAGTGCTATAATGTTTCTTATCTCTTTTTAAATTCTCCTGCAGCTCATTAATTTTTTGAATTTGATCATCATAAAACTGTCCTCTGTCACTACGCCTATTAATAATAGGTCTTGATCGTCTTTTCCTTCGAGGCGCTTCTTCAACAAATGGTAAAGGTAAAGGTTCAAGTCTATCGACCATATTTGTTCCCTCTGATTTTCATTCTACGAATTTGTTCTTCTATCGCCCATTTAATGTATTCCATATCTATATATTTTTTACTTTCAAGTATTGTTCTTCTTAAAGCTTCTTCACATACTTGGGATATGTCGGACCCAGAAAAACCCTCTGTTCTCTTTGCAAGATCATCAAAATCAATTTTTTTCGTCTCCAAAACTCTGAGGTATTGTCTAAATAGGGCTTTTCTTCTTTGCTCATCGGGTAAATCGAAAAAGAGGATTTCGTCGAATCTTCTCCACAGCGCGGGGTCAAGCAAATGCTGATGGTTTGTGGCAGCTATAATCAAGCTATTTCCTTTATAGTTATCCAGCATCTGCATGAAATTATTGACAATCCTTTTTATTTCTCCATGCTCGTAAGGATCGTCTCTGTGTTTTCCAACAATATCAAACTCGTCAAACAGTATAACCCACTGCCCATGCTCGATGAAATCAAAAATTTTTCTCAAATTTGCAGCGGTCTCACCTAAATAGGATGAGACTATTGAATCGAATCTGACGTAAACAAGAGGGTACTTTAACACAGAACTCAGAACTTTAGAAGTCAATGTCTTTCCGGTTCCCGGCGGTCCGCAGAAGAGTAACTTCTGTTTTGGTCTTAACCCATAGGTAGCCAAAACATCTTTTTGCTTAGTCTCCTCTACGATAAGCTTAAGTTTAAATTTTAGATGTTCTGGGAGAACAACGTCATCCCATGTGAAGTAATACTCTTTAATTTCCAGAAGTGGAAAACCCTTATCTGAGTCTCGCGGTATAGGGATATTTGCTTTATATCTCTTTCCGTAATTCAATCTCCTATTATTGTCAAACAATATCTTTCTCAATTCTTTTGCGAGTAGATGATGATTTTTCTTTTCTTCTTCTTTTATAATTTCTTCAGATATTTCTAAAAATCTCTCTCTATCCCCTTCGGCAAATGCCACAAACAATTTTTTAATGAGCTCACTCCTCAAGCTCTTCAGCCTCCATCAGATTATGTTATTGACTTTGCGGTTTCCTTTATTATTGTTTCAATCAAGGTCAATTATGCATTACTTTTGATTATAAATATATATCTACACCACCACTTCGCAGATTCTATCGCATTACACACCTCCAAACACCGATCCCAGCACTGTATCTGCCAGCCTCTTCTCTGGATCTCTTTCAGGAAGCACCTTTGAGAGGATGAGAGCTATTGATTTTGCCTCATCGAAGGCCCTTGGGTTACGGGTTCTGATCTCGTCGTAGTCTCTTGGAGAAGCACCTTTCGATGCGAGGTAAGCCAGATAATGGAACATGTCGATGGAGTTAATTATGACTACATCGCTCTGCACCACACACCTCTCTTCGAGGTATGAGGCAAGATATTTTGAGTCAGCTTTTGATGGTTCCAGGAATGTAAGCTCGCTGCCCGAGCTTGATTTCCTGAAAAGATATGTGGTGCTGGGTGAGGGCTTCGAGGGGCGGACAAGGGTAGAAGCGTCAACGCCGGTGGCGAGCTTCAGCATTATCAGCTCGTTGGGCGAGACCTTCAACCTCTCAAATCTACCTCCATTGGCCGTTGCGCCAAAGAAGGCTTTGAGCAGGAGGTAGTATCTGGCAATGGGGTCTTCGATGCTGACGAACTCCATTCCCTCGCCGTAATACTCGGCTAAAGCCTGAAACATGCCCTCGACGGTCATGGGGAAGACGTACTTTTCTGTGAGATCCTTCACGCTGAGCGAGCCCTTTGCGTCTCTCACGTCTTCATACTTTGTCAGCTCTGCCAAAACTGCCCCCATCGTTCCTATCAGGATGTCCCTGCCCCTCAGAGCATAGTCCCGGTGCTTTGACAGCCTGAGCAGTGAGAGGGCTTTGTTCTTTGCAGATTCAATAACCTGAAGCCTGAAGGACTGTTCGTTTATTCTGGCTGTTCCGCTCACCCCGTTGCGCCACACAACAACTATGGAGGTGTCGAGCCTCATCTTTCCCCTGCCGGTGACGCGCTGGGCCGATTCGGTTACTATTGGGAGGGCGTTGGTTATGTGCATCTTAGCCCCCTTCCAGCCCGCGTAGAGCAGGTTTGCCCATGCCTCAGGAGACGTGTGGGCGTAGTAGGTTACCAGGATGCCATCCTCCTTCAGTCTGGACTTCATGGAGAGAAATGCGAGGTTGAAGAGGGTTTCAAAGTGCTTCGATGCAAAGTCTTCCTTGTCATCTCTATCTATAAACCTACCCGGATTAGTTGAAATTTCTTGTCTTGCAAATTCCTGCCATTGGGTTGGAATCTCCTCGTAGCCGTAATCAGTTTTCCTGAAGAACGCTTCAACATGGAAACAAGGGATAAGCTTTTTGCCGTCTGAGTCGCTTAGGACTCTTTTGAGCCAGATGTAATAGAAGTCGGATAGCTCAGTATAAGGAACATCATTAGCATACGGCGGGTCTGTTACAATTATGTCGTATTTTTCCTCGCCGAGTTTTGATAAAGTGGTAGCATCATCAAGGATTATTCTAGCTTTGACATTGGATTGTGAAACTTCAATGAGAGTTCGCTGTTTTTGAGCTGAATCAGAGAAGGAAATGAGGTATTTCAATGCATTTGAAATATATCCACTTAAAATGCCACCAAATGACATCGGAATTTCGTTTTTTAATGTGTTAACTTCAATCCAATTCCATTGCATAGTGATACCTCTAAGCCCCATTACATCTCGTATTTTGAGGATTCCCCAAAAACCTGCATTCCATCCTGTTGGCAGTGCGTTATATTGAACATGTTTTATTAGAACGATCCCAAGATATGTCAATACCACCTCAGCATAACATTTAGTCTCTTCTTTACTCCACCCATTCTTGATAGTCTCTTCTTCAATCTTCTTTCCAACTTCTCTTATTAGTTTAACCAGCTTAACGAGGGTGAGAAGCTGGCGAGGGTTAAACAAATCAATCCAGTATTTAAAACCGTATAACAATGGAGGAAAGTTAGCAGGAGGTTGTAATTGATACCATGGCATTAATTCTTTGGGAATGTCAGGGTCTCCTTTCTCAACCAGCTCTTTGACTTTCTCTTTTGCTTTTTCCAGTCTTTTATTATCTTCCTCGCTACATGGTTCAAAAACTAAATCGTTATCAACAACCCTGACCTTAACCATTAAACGCTGCTTGGCATAACTCTCATCATCCTCATGGTATTTCTTCAAAGCCCACTTAACATACCAATCCCCATTATCTGCAACATTGCCTTCGCTATCAACACTCTCAATCTCATTTCCACATAGCAAACATCTGGCAGAAGCTTTTTTAGGATACTTATTAGGCTCAGGTACCTCAAAAGCTTCCTCACCAACCCTAATCACATTACCATCGAGCTTCGCATTCGAAACATCCCCGACAACAGAATTGACATCAACAACCTCGATATACACCCTGTCGCCATTCACCACAGGCTTCATGAAGGCCAAGCGCTTGTATTTCTCTCTGCTATCCTTAACCCTCGCAAGCCACCAGTTGCCGACTATCGGCGTCCACCTCTCGCAGTGGGGACACTTGACCTCCCAAGTTCCGATATACACTGCGACATCCTCATCGTAAAGCTCTCTGATGTCCTCATCTTCCTTCAGCCTCTCGGTAACCCAGTTGCCCCACCTCTGCACGTCATAAACCAGCTTCCTGACCTTCTTTGCCTTTCTGACCTTTCTGCCCCTCACTTCCTTCTCCTCGACGACAGTAACCTCGTCCTTTCCGTATTTCGCCGGATACTCAAGCACGGCCTTCAGGAATATGTAGGCTGTTGGCAGAAGCTCAATTGCAGTTGCATCCAGCCCGAGTCGCATCGCTTCAAGCGGAATCGAGCCGAAACCCGCAAAGGGGTCGAGCAGTTTCTTACCCTCAAAATACTCTTTAACACTCTCAGGAATTACGGGATTCTCCCTGTGGGGAGTTTTAACATCAAGCCTGACTATCTGCTTGAAAGCGTCAGGAGAGACGTTCTCGGGCAGTAGAGATGCGGCAATAACAGCCCTCGCCCCAGCAAGCGGTTTCCTGGTCCACCAGAAGACCATCTCCCAGTAAGGCGGTCTTCCACCACCCTGCTTTTCAGAAACAGACTTATCATTAACTATCCCGAGCGGGAAGTAATCTGTTTCGATGAACCTCTTTTCCATATTTCATCCCCCTCCCTGATTTTTAATTTTAATTTTTTAAATAATTTTTAGATATGCCAAGTTATGGCCCTTGTTTTTGGTGATATCTGTTAGCATTCCACCTACCTTAATCCTCTTTTTTCTAATTCTTCTAACACAAATCTGCTCAGTTCTTTCAATTCCCGGTCAGACAGATCTGATACATCTTCAAATTCTTTTATTCTCACCATAGTTCTGTTTTTGTCCAATGCACGCATTGGAAAGTACTCTATAAAGTATTTGTGTATGGTCTCGGGTGAGGCATCCTTATACGAGTCGAAGTCTGAATGCGTAATCACGGCGATGCAGTAATCATAGGTGTAGGCTATTTTAGACGAAAAGACATAATCACCAAATAGTATGTATGGATGGTCGAGGAATACCTCATGCCTGACGAAGTCATCAAAACTGAGATTGAATATGGAAACTTCCATGTTATGAGTTGAACCAAAGTGCGAGAGTATTGTGTATTTAATACCGCGAAGATTCTCCCTCAATGCACCCCAATTGCAGTGTTTGCACAGAGCTACAAATGGCAACCTATCACCTCAACCAGATACAACGTTTCATCGCTTTCGCTTGGTATTACAGCGGTTACCCTACAAATGGCAACCTATCACCTCAACCAGATACAACTCCTAATGCATGTTTTAATGATTCCAATTTATTTTTTACTGATTTTTCGAGGTGTTCTGCCGTTTCTTCTATTGCGTTAATAGCTTTCCTGGCACTTTTACACTGAGTCAGTATTTTTGAGAAGTCATCGAGCATATTATCCATTTCGTCAAGCTCGTGTATTGTCTTTTTAATTGCTTCTTTATCGACATCCCCTTCAGCCTTCAACCTCATCTTTGCCCACTGATAGGCTATATGCAGAATCTCAGGATGGAAAGTGTCAGCATCCCGGCTTCCAAGTGCACAAACGAGAATGTTGCCATACTCATTAAACCACCCAACACTTTTCGGTAATGATTCAATGTATTTGGAAACAAAAACACCATAATCGGCACCCCTATTTTCCATTGCTTCGCTAACTTCGTCCTTGATTTTATTAAGAGATACACTTTGCCAGTCTTTGACTTCAAAAACAACCTTTTTCCCATTTTCAAGCTCTACAACAAAATCACCCTTCTTGCTCTTTGGAATGTTTCCAACTTCACCAGTTGTCCTCGTTACTGTTTCACCAAATCCAGCACATCCATTGAGGATTTCATCACATGCATCTTCAAACACATAGCCCTTCAGTGTTGTGGCATCAACCACTTCTTTCCTGGCTTCCTCCTTGCTGATTATCTCTCGGATCTCCTTAAATTCCTGAAGAAGTTCCTTCTTCAGTTTCCCTAATGGTGAGCTATCTTCGGCTGGATTCAAAAGCTCTTCGAGCCTTCCACCTCTGCCGAGATACTCATCAAGCTTTCTGTTGAATCTTCCAATAGGACTCGTTTCGCTATCAGGATTCAGCAAGCTCTCAAGTTTCCCGCCGCTGTCGAAGTATTCCTTAAGCGATCTGACGAATTTTCCGAGAGGGGTGTTCTCGGTTTCTGGGTCTAAAATGTCTTCGATCCTACCACCCCTATCAAAGTACTCCTTAATCCTCGACATGAAGACTCCTAAGAGGCTTGTTTCGAGATGAGGATCAAGTGTTCGTTCCAGCTTTGAAAGCATCTCTTCTATTTTCCTCTCGACAAAGTCAAGTTCGACACCAACCCCTATCCTTCTGTAACCGGTAGCGCCGATTCTCACAATGTCCAGAAAAACTTCGAGTCTTCTGTTTTCATCCACTCTTTCCAGAATCTCAAATAGCTCTTCATTCTTTATTTCACACTGCACATAAACTGTCGCTCCGTCATTTCCAAGTTTAATTTCAGACATTACAATGCCTCCATCAAAACCATTATCTCCCACTCCTTTTCTTTCTGCCTTTGCCACCCCAGTTCCCCAGCGGAACCATTTTGAGCCTTCCTCTGCCATTGTAATGAACGTAAGCAGCAAAACCTCTCCGCCTTCTTGCAACGTCCCTCAGCTTTCTCCTTTCTTCTCTCTTCAATCTTGCTGTGTAACTCTTAACCTGAACGTAAGTCTTAATGCCACTTGGAGACACGGCGTAGATATCATAAGGGCCTCTGCTGCCCTTGCTCCTCCTGATGTTCCTAAAACCGAG
>JALUWC010000351.1 GCA_027019885.1 Geoglobus sp. | reverse complement strand
CTGGCGGGTGCCGTGTGGCTGGGGGTGAATGATTTTGTTGATTATGTGGTGGGTACCAACCCGCTGGTGGTGTACAGCTTCAGCCCGGAGAGGGTCATGATAACGGGGGTGGTTACTTTTTCCGCGGGGATGGTGATTCTGGGGGGACTGCGGGCGCTCTCAGGGAGAGCAGAGGTCTTTGAGAGGTTCTGGCGCAGGGTGCTGGGGGAGAGCGTGAGGTGAGGATGGGGAAGGGAAGAGGGGGAGGGAGTGGAGGATAGAAATTACTTAAAAATTGAATGTATTTGTGGATTTTAGAATATTTTTATTAATCATATAGATAGAATTATTGGGGGATTAATTAGCTTGATGGCATAATATGGTACATGCCAAAAAATATATATATGATGAAGTCTATGAGGATAGACTGGTAGTATACTCAAGAGAGTAGAGTATGTAGGTGGGGATTTAGAATGGCTATTGATAGAAATAGGAGTAAGGAGTTGTTAGATGAAATTGATTCGCTGTTTGATGCTATAGCAGGCAATCTTGGAGATGATGCGAAAGAATGGATAAAGCGAAATGTGATGGGCCCTGCACTTGATGAAATTAGAGATATGATAGATAATAGTAGGCCCCCAGTGATGTATCTTATTGGGAGAAGTGGTCATGGAAAATCATCTCTTATCAATGCCCTTGCCAATAAAAAAGTGACTGAAGTTGGTGATATAAAGCCAACAACCGCTAAATCTGAAGTATATACTGTAGAATTTGAGGATGTTTTTGCTACTTGGCAAATAATTGATTCTCGTGGCATATTTGAAACTACAAGACCTAATGGTGCTCCTTCCAAGGATGCAATACAGCAAGTATATGAAGATATATCAAAATACAACCCAGATGTAATTATGCATGTCATTTCAGCACCTGAAATACGAAATTTATCTAAGGACTTGGAAGTTTTTGAGAATCTCATGGAAACCGTCAAGAGGGAAAACGGCGTGGAGTTGCCAACTATTATTGTATTAACTAAGGTTGATACTTTAGGTAATCCTCGCGAATGGCCACCTGAATCCAATGCCAGAAAGACTGCTCTTATAAAGGATTCAATGGACTATATAGTTAGAGAAGTATTGAAAGCCAGGCATGATAAGATAGATCTAAATTTTCCATTTAAAGGATATGAAATAACCGGCAATGGTAACTACCTTGCAATTATACCTGTTTGTTCATTAGAAGGCGATAAGTGGAATATAGAAACACTTTCAGAATACATAGGAAAAATACTCCCAAAAAGCGCTAAACTTGACTTTTATCAAGCACAAAAAAGAAAAGCACTTTTAAAAAAAATGTCGTCTTCCGTAATAAGTAGATTCAGTAAAATTGCCAGTGTAATTGGTTCATCTCCTATACCTATAAGTGACATAATTATATTAACTCCTCTCCAAATGATGATGATTGCAATTATAGGTGGTTTGTCATGTAGGTCGTTTTCTAAAGACACAATAGATGAGTTTATGAAGGCAACTGGCGTAACTCTTGCAGCAGGCGTAGGGCTTAGGTCTATTGCACAGCAACTTACTAAGTTTATTCCAGTAGGAGGATTTGCTATTTCAGGTGCAATTGCAGGTGCAGGTACGTATGCCATAGGTAAGTCTGCAGAAGCTTACTTCTTCTCAGGAGAGATTAGAAATCCAGATGAATTTAGAGACCAGTGGGAAGGGTGACTAAAAACTGAGCCACTATTCTTTCATCCCTTCAATCTATATGGTTGTAGCACACTATTGCTTGGGTGCTTTCCACAGGAGAAACCCGTGAGGAGGTCAGGAAGAGCATCAAAGAGGCGATTGAGGCTTACATAGAAAGCCAAGAAAAAGATTTGGTTGAGCTGAAGAAGACGGACAGAGTTATTACAGTGGAAGTGTGAATGTCAAAACTACCCGTGCTCTCTGCGAGAGATGTAATCA
>JALUWC010000350.1 GCA_027019885.1 Geoglobus sp. | reverse complement strand
ATGAGGAAAAGGAGAGCTACGCCGGAATTTTTGTTGAGGCCGTTGTTGATGGTGGAAGTGCTTACGAGTATCATGAGTCGAGAAGATTTGATTTTGATCCCGAAAAATTTGCTGAAAGAGCCATGGAGCTTGCGAAAATGGACAGCAGGGCTGAGAAGATAGAGGCTGGAAGATACACAGTTACACTGTCACCAATAGCGGTTGATCAGCTTCTGAGCTTTTCACTTTATCCCGCTTTTTACATGGAGAACATAAGAAAGGGAAGAAGTTTGCTTTCAGATCTTGCGGAAAAAAAGATTTTTGGTGAACTCACAATCACAGACGACCCTGAAATGGATTATGGAATAAATTCATGCTCCTTTGACGATGAGGGTGTAAAAGCCGGGAAAAAAATTCTTGTTGAAAGGGGAGTCATTAAGGGGAGCATTTCTGATCTAATAAATTCAGATGGAAATCCAACAGGAAACGGCTTCAGAGAGGACTACTCCAGCTATCCGACAACATCCCCCACAAACATGGTGCTTGATTTTCCCGAGAAGGGTGATGCTGAAGGCATTTACATTCACGCTTTCATTGGTGCACACACCGCCAACTTTGTCAGCGGAGATTTCAGCCTCAAGCTCATGAACGCAAGCATGGATGGAAAAGGTGTAAAGGGTGCCATGATATATGGCAACGTCTACGAATTTCTGAGAAAAATAAGCCATTTTACAAAAGAGATCAGGCAGGTTGGATACACGACAGCACCGGAAATCGTTCTGGAGGATGTGGAAATCAAAATCTGAACCTTAAATTTTTGGAGTTTTTCAGAAGTTTCTATGCCAATCAGCTTTACGCATCACCCATCCTCACGTTTTTTCCCAATCCACCCTGTGAAGCCCTTTTAAGCTTTATAGATTGTGTACTGGAGTTCATCCACCCAATGCTGGGCAATCCCATTTTCTGCATATATTTTGTCATTGTCCAAGATTTTTCCTCTAGCAATCAATTTCCGGATCTGCCTGCACATTCCCCCACAACAATGCCATCTCAGATCGCAAAGGAGTCTGATAAAATTTCTATGATGAAATAGTTAAATCAGAAATTTGATCTGTTACGCCCTCACATAACTTCTCTCGGATCTGTAAGCTCTCCATAGATTGCTGTAACCGCCGCAGTTGCCGGAGAAACAAGATAGACCTTCCCCTCAGGGCTTCCCTGCCTGCCTATGAAGTTTCTGTTGGAGGTTGATATGCTTGTCTCATGGCCTGCAATCAATCCAAAACTCCCGCCCATGCAAGGTCCACAGCTTGGGAACTCAACAATGGCTCCCGCCTCAACGAATATGTTAATGAGCCCATCCTTTAATGCCTTAACGTACTCTGATCTCGAGGCTGGTATGACTATGAGCCTTGTTCCCTCTGCAACCTTTTCCCCCTTTAAAATCTCCGCCGCTATTTTCAAGTCCTCATACCTCCCATTTGTGCACGATCCTATGAAAACCTGATCTGCCCTGACTCCTTCAACCTCTCTGACTGGTTTCACATTATCCACAGAGTGGGGCAGTGCAACCATCGGCTCAATTTCTCCGGCATTTACTTCATATCTGGAAAAGAATTCTGCATCTTCATCACTCTTGAGCCATTTCCAGTCCTCAATACCCTGCTCAACTCCAGCATTTTTCAGATACCTCTCGGTCTCTTTATCTGGCTCGATTATTCCGCTTTTCCCGCCCATTTCAATTGCCATATTCGTGATCGTGAACCGCTGTGACATTTCCATGCTCCTTATTGTCGATCCTGAAAATTCAACAGCCCTGTAGTTTGCTCCATCTGCACCAATCATCCCGATAAGGTAGAGGATGAGGTCCTTGCTGTACACTCCTTTCTGCAGTTTCCCATCAATATCAAATCTGATCGTTTCAGGAACTCTGAACCACAGCTTGCCGAGAGCAAAAACCGCTCCCATAT
>JALUWC010000349.1 GCA_027019885.1 Geoglobus sp. | reverse complement strand
GATCTTTATTTATATTATATACACTATAGATTTGCCCTTCATACAAGGTCAATCTCCGTTCTTCTTTTTCGAAAATCAATCCCTCCTCCACAAATACACGAACGGCCTGCTGCTCTTCTTCTGTTCCTAAAAGTCTGATATGATGGTCGTAATAATTCTGATATATATTTTCCAAATTACCTAAATCCTCGGGCGAAATGCTCGTATCCTCTTTCTGGATCACCATGTTTTCTTCTACATACTGACAGAGGATTTGCAGCTGAAAAGACTCGACTGTTTTTTCTCCATTCTGAGTCAGATAATCCAGAATCTTATCGAGAGAGGTTTTTTCATAAGAAAAACACATAGAGGCAAAGTCTCCATCTGCACTTGCTGGTTTTACAATGGCATCTTCGGCCTGCGATCTAGTCAGAGGCATCAATTCATAACAATCTCTGAGAATATTAGGAATAAAAGAAGACAGACGATTGAGTAAGCTCATTTTATCCGAACGAATGGATAAGAGTACCTTTATGTTAAGCGTCTTTTTGGTAAAGCGCCATTGTTCATCGGTAAACCAATCTGGATGCGAGTCCATTTGCTCGCGTAGTTTTTTTCGGAAGGCTGGAGGCATTCTTCCGCTTAATAGTCGCGCAAGTTCTTCGGCAAACTCCTCGACTCCTCTTGGGTAAGTAAATAGTTCTTCGAATTGATCAATGACGATCAATTGTGTTCTTTTTCCTTGATGAGGGAGTTCGCGATTTTTCAAATGCTGCCAAAGCGAGATGTCTTCTGGTTCAATATTATTTAGGAAGCTGTCCGGATTTTCAAGCCTTATTTGTTCGACAAAACTCTCTAATGGACTTCGGTAGCCAGAACCTTCATAAAAACTACCAAACCTCACAGGTATGATTTGATAATTTTGCCCAGTCTCTAACTTTGGAATAACCCCTGCATTCAATAGAGAGGTCTTCCCCAATCCAGATTTTCCATACAAGACACTTAGTTTCTCTACACAAATAAAATTGTATAGACCTTCTATATCTTCATCTCTACCAAAAAATAAACCTTTCTCAGCAAGCGTAAAGGGTTTGGAGCCGGGATATCTTTTGGGTTTCATAGGATTATAAGATGTTGTATATGTAAAAGCTGCTTATATATCTTTGATTTCATTCGCCAGATTTAAGAGACCCGCTAATAATTTATTCAGTTGGAGATCGCTATCATCCTTTGAAATAGTTCCTTGATCTATTTGTTTTTGCAAGAGATTATATTTACCGGATTGCAGAATGACTTCATTGAGTAATTCTTCTGCGCTTTCCTCTTTGTCCTCTTCCTCTTTATTCTGGCTAATTTGAGTCAGGTATGTATCCATCAACTCAAGTACGGCTGGAATGTCTCCTTGCTTAATTAACGCAACAATTTGATCAGGAGTCGTCGCTGTTTGTTTGGGTTTAGCTTTTTTCGTCTCCTTTTGGCTGTCTTTACTGACTTGTCTAATCGTCCCGTTTTTAGAAAAATCCTGATAGATGCCTGTGACCAAGGATGGAATATCGGTATCGATAAATTGCATTTCAAAGTTGTGAATAAAAAAGGCCTTGGTTTTGTCATCCATTCCATTTCCCGCCTCTGAAGCAAGCGGGATGGCAGCTCCGTGCATATTCAGCAGGCGAAGAATTAATTTCATGTACCATTTATCAAAATCAAAACCAAGGAAAACAAAGATCTTAGCTGACTGAATGGTACTCAAAAGCATTCGAGGGAGTCTTTGGCTACCACTCAAGAGGGAAAAAACATAATCAAATAAATCTCCACTGGTATTTACTAATGAGTTTTCCTGTTCAATAGAACCAAACAAATTATAAATTAATGGAGCATCTTTGCTAGGGCGAGGTACATCCTGCGTAGTTTCATCTTTATTATATACATGAAAGTTGTAAGCTAGTCCTTTTTCTTCAAAAGCGTTTTTAA
>JALUWC010000348.1 GCA_027019885.1 Geoglobus sp. | reverse complement strand
GAAATCGGGCAGAGTTGCTAAAACAAAGGAGATAGCTGAAAGGCTTGATGTCAAGCCATCAAGCGTTACGGAAATGCTTAACAAGCTGAGCGGTATGGGGTATGTTGAATATCAGCCATACAGAGGCGCAATTCTTACAAAAAAGGGTTTTGAGATTGCAGATAGGATAAAAAAGGCGTATCACATATTCAGAAAGTTTTTTGAGGATTTTCTTGGCATTGATGAAAAGATATCCGATAGACTGAGCTGCACTCTTGAGCATGTGGCAGATGAGGACGCCCTTGAAAAGATCTGCAGGATAATATCGTTTGAGTGCGAGATTTGTGAAGAATGCGAGAGTTCAGTTGTTTCGGCGATAAAAGCCCTTGATGGGGAGTATAAAGTAGTCTCTGCCCCAAGGGCATTTGAAGAAGTTGGATTGATTCCGGGATCAAGGCTGATGGTTGAGAAAGGAAGCATCGTGGTTGATGGGATTGAGCTCTCCATAAACAAAGAAATGGTGAAGTATATTCTGCTCAAACCTGTATAGCTCCACTGTTCACTGCTATCCCGCTCGCAATTGAGATGGCAGACAGACCATAATTCCTGCACAGCTCAATTGCTGAATCGAGTATTGACGCCTTTGAAACAATTAAAGGAATCCCTACTCTCACTGCTTTCTTTGCTATTCCTGCAGTTATTCTTCCTGAAAGAATAAGAAATGATCTGTGGAACTGAAAGTTCTTTCTGTAAGCCATTCCTATGGTTTTATCAACGGCGTTGTGTCTGCCAACATCGTAGGACTTAACGAATTCTCCACCATTCTGAACTATAAGGGCAGTGTGATAAGCTCTTGTCCTTCTGTAGTAGTCCTCCTCAAGCTCAGGGATGAATTTCATAACTTCATCGACTCTGAATTTCACCTCAGGAACTATTCTTCCCAGAGGTTCATCAACATAAATCCCCGCACAGCCTGACGAGTTTATGGAGGTTGTGAAATTGACATCTGATTGAGCAACAGCCACATCACCCTCAACTATCACATCTGGATTTTTTGAAAGACCCTCTGAAAGCAGAAATCCAGTTACAAGCTCTTCAAGGTGTGCTGGGGTGCAGAAGACCCTTATGACTCTGCCTCCAGCAATTATCTTCAGCTCTATCTCCCTGCCTATCTCAAGTCTCTCCCCTATCTCAATGATCTTCATTCCAGAAAGGTTTAATTGGCTCAACCCAAAAAACTTTCGATGAAGATTGTAAATCTAAGGCTTAACAATGAACTTGTCGAAAGAATAGACAGGATAGCATCAAAGATGCTTGTTTCGAGGAGTGAGGTGATAAGGCAGGCATTAACTCTGTATCTCTCTCTGATTGATAACCTTGGATATTACTTCAAGCCCTCCGTCATCTCGCCAGAGCTTGAGGTGTATGAGGAGAGGAATTCAATTTCACTCGATCTCGGTAACTATCTCTCTTTGACAATTTTCAGCGTGGTCTATGGGGGCATAGGGGAGAAAAAGACTGACTGGCTGAAAGCAGGTTTAGAGAGAGTTGCAGAGATAATGGCGTGGCAGATAAGAGTTGAAAGTTTGTGCAGATTCATGAAACCTCTCGCTGTTAAAATCTCAACAGGGAATGATCTTGATTACTCTGTAAGATTTTACAGAAATTTCACGAGATTCTTCAAAGGAAGAGCAATTCTGGCTGAAAATGAGGATATAGGTAGAACAGATCAGAGCTTCTTCGTTTCAACAGTTGCTGGGCTGAGAGATATGAGAACCAAGAATATACCCAAGAGGGGGGATAGAATATATCTTTATGGCAGAATTATGAGTGGAGATGAGCTTCTCAGCGAAGACCTGCCTGATATCAAAGTCTTTGAAAAGCTTGCAAGCATGGTCTCTGAGGGAGAGGTAAGCTCGATTTTCCCTGTTAAGGGTGATGGGCTCAAAAACGCCTGTCTCTATGCATCATCAATTGCAGGCGGAAGGCTGAGAATGGTGAGGGAAATTGATGGCTCCTGTCCTGCGACTGCCGTTATTGTGACCTCATCTCATCCACCTTTTGAGGGAGGAGTTCAGATTGGAGAAATACTCTGATTTCTTTTCTTTTGAAAGTTTATCGGCAATTCTTACTGGCTCAGGGAGCTTGTATCCTTTCAGGCATCTAAGAACAATATCCAGAGCTTCCTCAGGAGTTATCAGGTTTCCGACAGAGACATAGATTGGCTTGCATCTCTTGCATGTTTTAAGCTCGTATCCAACATGCATGTCATCAACAAACATCATTCTGATCTCTTCATTTCCTTTAATATCTCCAAACAGCTTTTTCTTGGTAATCCCTATGCTTGGAGTTTCAAGCTTCACACCAATGTATGTGGCAAGACCGCATTTTCTTGGATGGGCTAAACCGCTTCCGTCAACCATGACAACTGAGTTCTCTCTGAGAATCTCTTTCAGAACTTTAATTGCAGGTCTGCTCTCCCTGAACATCAGAAATGTTGGAATGTAGGGAAATTTGACCTTCTCAACAATACTTTTACTGTCAGCAACCCTGAGATCTGGAAAGCTCATCAGAATGGCTGAGGAGACTATGTATTCTTCATCTCCAGCCCTGAAAAAAGCCTGATCGACACCGGCAACATATTCTATCTTTTTCAGTTTTTCAATTCTCACCTTTTCCGCTATTTTCTTCTGAATCTGCTCAAGTTCTTTCAGATTCATTTTACCTCAAAACCCACCGCAAGGAACAGCGGACCGCGAACATCTATGGTTTTTCCGTTTGAGATCAGATAGTTCAGAAGAGTTTCGTGTATTTTCAGGTTCACATCTGACAGGCTCTCGACAACTCTCGCTCTGACCTCTCCACTCTCTTTGCCCTCGATGATCATTTCCTCAATTCTTCTGATAGCCATCTGGGTGAATGAGTCAGCATATCTTATTCCGGTCTGGACACCATTCTTGAAGTACTCGCTGAACTTCTCCTCTCTCGGGATGCCGTATATGTTTCCACCCTTGACAACTATCTCATTTCTGTAGGCTGGGCCGCACAATCTTGTCTCCTCTCTCTCAAAAACGAAAATCTCAACATCCCTTTTGAGAAACTCTCCCTCGAAAGCTGTGAATCTGCATGGCCCCTTCTCATCTGCATTCCTTTCAAATGCATTGACAACCATCTCAGCAACTTCAATGCCCCTCTGTGTCATTGGAATCTCCCTGAGCTGAATCCTTCTTGCAATGTCTGCGTCTGAAAGCTTTAGATGATCGAATCCGTAAACCATCTCTCTTACGTCAGAGTAATCGTGGATAATCATAGCGAGCCTCTCAACCCCTAAGCCAAGATTCATGACAGGGTATTCAATGTCGTACTGGGCTAACGCTGTTGGCGAATAGATCCCAAATGTTGCAACCTCCATCCATCCATCTCTGTATTTTCGGCTGTTTTCCAGATGGGGATGGTATGCGAAAACCTCAGTCTGGGTTTCGGGAATGTAGTACTTGCTCCTCTTTTCATCCTTTTTGAATCTGAATCTTTCAAAGCCAAACTGTCTCAGCAGAGCCTCAGCAACAGCCTTCCCGTCATCAACGCTGACATCCTCGTCCATTATGACACAGCTTGCTGAGTGATAGGTGTAGAGCCTTGTCGCATCCTCACCCTGCTCCCTTCTGAAGCATCTATCAATGGAGAAGAGCTTTAAAGGCAGTGGATACCTGCCAGAAAGCTTTGACAGGGTTATAAACCAGCCAGTTGTCATGTGACTCCTCAATGTCAGATTTGTGGGCTCAGGCTTCAGTTCTTTGAATTCAGGGAAGACCTCATCAATTATCCTCAATGCAAGCCGATCATCAACTCCTATGGCAAGGGCAATTTCTGATGAGAGATCATCTCCATCCATCAGACCCTTCTTGTAGTGGTGGAGAACCCTTCTTAGTGCATCGGCATCTATTTTCTTTCCCGCCATCCTCTCAATTGTCTGAAGCCTCTCCTCAGACATCCCAACATTTGGCCTTGGAAGGACTGAAAGGTAGTAGCATCTGTCCAAGACTGCCAATGCCTCCTTCGAGAACTGTTTCTTTACATGAACCTCCTCGACAATGATGGGATTCACAACCTCGCTGAACCCAATTCTGAGATAAGCCTCTCTCAACTTTTGAACTGTGTCGAAAACAGGGTGAGATCTTCCTGTTTCATAGCCAGAAAAAGGGTACCTCTTGTTGAGGGAAACTGAAGTCAGGATCTCTGAACCTGAAAGCCACGCATCGTCAAAATTCTCCGCAGTTTTCCTTTTCCACTCCTCAGCGTTAAACCTCATTTCTCTCAACCATCCTCCCAAAGCCCAGAATCATATTCTCGTCAAAATGATTGCCGATTATTTGCACGCCAACAGGCAAGCCTTTCACCTCTCCGGCGGGCATTGAAAGAGCGGGCAACCCTGCAAGGTTGATTGGCGTTGTATTTATGTCTGCCATGTACATTGTGACAGGATCTGCAAGCTCTCCAATTCTGAAAGCTGTTGATGGCATTGTGGGTGAGATGAGAAGATCGAACTTCTCAAAAGCTCTCATGAAGTCCTGAACAACAAGGGTTCTGACTTTCAGGGCTTTCAGGTAATATTTTCCGTAATATCCAGCAGATAATGCATAGCTGCCCATCATAATCCTTCTTTTCACTTCCTTTCCAAATCCCTCCTTTCTCACCCTTGAGAAGTAGTTTGTCCAGCTGTCAAGATTCTTTAAGGCATACCCGTATCTGACTCCATCATATCTTGCAAGGTTTGATGATGCCTCGCTCATTGCTATGACATAGTAGGCTGGCAGGGCATAGGCAAGACTCGGGAGGCTAACCTCCTCAATTTCAGCAAATTTTGAAATGGAACTGACGAATTCGTCAAAGACCTCCTGAACTCTTTCATCTGCCCTCATTTCTTTTATAACTCCAATTCTGAATTTTTTTTCAACGGGTGAATATACAAAGCTCCTTCCGGCATTTGTTGAGTCCCTTTCGTCCTTTCCTGCAATGACCTCAAGAAGCAGACCGAGATCATCAATGCATGATGCCATCGGTCCAATTTGCTCAAGGCTGTTGGCGTAGGCAATAAGCCCGTATCTGGAAACAAGCCCGTAAGTTGGCTTTAAGCCGTAAACTCCCGTAAAGCTTGAGGGGCATCTTATGCTTCCCCCCGTGTCAGTTCCAAGAGCCAGAACTGTTTCATTTCCGGCAATGGCTGATGCACTTCCACCACTGCTTCCACCTGCAACTCTCTCGACATCTCTTGGATTTTTCACAACTCCAAAATAGGATGTTTCGGTTGTCGTGCCCATCCCGAACTCATCCATGTTTGTTTTTCCGATGATTATGGCTTTTTCTTGTTTCAGCCTTTCAATAACATGAGCATCAAATGGTGGGATGTAGTTTTCAAGCATTTTGGATCCGCATGTGGTTCTGATTCCTTCAGTTGATATGATATCCTTGATTGCGATGGGGATTCCTGCAAGCTTTCCATTCCTTTTCCCTTTATCATACTCCTCAGCCTGTCTTAAGGCAATCTCTTCGGTTACAGTTATGAATGAGTTGTATGTGTTTTTTTTCGCTTTTTCAATTAATTCAGCAATGAGATCATAGGCTTTTTCCTCACCCAGTTTCTCTCTCCACTCTTTTACGGTTATCATTCCACAACCCTCGGTCCCTTGAAGTATCCTTCCTCCTTGAATTTAGCATTTGCAAGAATCTTCTCTCTTTCGGTTGGCTTGGCTGGTTCATCTTCTCTCATAACGTTTTTGAGCGGGATGACATTGTAGGTTGGCTCCACATCAGGATCTATTTCGTCAAGTTTGTTAAAAAACTCAATTATCCTCTCAAAATCTCTCTTGAACTCCTGAATCTCTTTTTCATCAACCTCAATCTTTGAAAGGTTTGCCACATGCTTTACAGTGCTATCATCAATCATCCCTCTGGCATAGGCATGATGGATTAATAATTTTTCTCACACCTCTATCAGTTTGCCGTAATCTCTTATCGGCTCATCGAACCTTTTTCTGTTTATAGGATGTTTTGGTTTATCCAGTGTCATCTGCGAGCTTTCTCACAAACAGAATACATTCAAAGCTGAGTTTTTTCGGGATATTTTCTGAGACAATCCGGATATCGAGATCAAAAGTGAGGTTGTGATCACCCCCTCGCAAAGCTCCTGCCGATGTAAACCTCAACTCTCCCGTAATTTTCTCTGACTTTTTCTTTTATTTCCTCAGCAAGCTTCTGCACTCAACACACAGCCCATGATGAAAGTGGCATCTCTCGCATATTGCCTTATTACATCTCCTGCATCTCTGTTTCGCAACTCTTTTCCTGCATATCTGGCAGATCATTCTTTTAGATCGTACATTACTGCCTCAGCCACCTTTCTCCCGCTTAAAAGCATTCCGCCAAATATTGGACCCATCCTTGGAAGTCCGTGAACGGCTGAAACTGCCATTCCCGCTGCATAAAGTCCTTCAGCAATCTTGCCTGTTTTCTCAACAACCAGTTTTTCGCTCACCTCGCTGTAGGCTGATTTCTCTCCATGAACAAATATGTCAAGCTCCGGTATCTTTCTTGATGCTACGCTTATCACCTCAGCATCATGGCCGGTTGCATCAACAACAGCCCTGCATTCAATCATGAGCGGATCAACATGCAATCCTGAGATCTGAACAGCGCTCCACTGTATAAGCACACCTGTAATTCTGAGAGGATCGGGTCTGAAAACAACATCATCAACTGTAACCCCAAACAGAATCTTTGCTCCGCTTTCAACTGCTGAATATGATAGCTTGGCAAGAAAATCAGCTGTATCAACAGCGTAAAGACCGCTCTCAACCTCTTCAAGCTTCATACCAAACTGCTCGGCTGTCTCCCTTGCCTCCTCCTCTATCACAATCTTGTGGAAGAGCATACCTCCTCCACCAATTCCCCCTCCAAAGCTCAGCCTTCTCTCAAAAACAACAACATCAAAGCCAAAATCTCTCAGATATGTGGCAGCAGTCAGTCCAGCAGGTCCGGCTCCAACAACAATCACATCTGTCTCAGTTATCTTTTCCCAGTCCTTTACAGCTTCCTTAACAATTATCCTTGTTATGTTCTTTTCGCTGAATGACATAACCCCCATTTCTGCCTCAGAAATATAAAAGTAATGGCTCTGCTGAAAGGTAAATGAAGTAAATTCCAAAGACGATCAGGATTGCGGATGAGATGTAGCTTAAACTCCTTTTTGCTTTTTTGGATTCCGATATCCTGCCTGAAGAGAATGAAAGGAACCCATACCATCCAAAATCACATGAAAGATGGAGAATGGTTAAAGCTACAATGCCAAAAATCCCGAATTTTGAGGCAAGGATAACAAGCGAAAATCCAACAGTGAGCCACCACATGATGAAGTATGGATTTAGTGCTGAGAGAAGCACCCCGGAGAGAATGCCCTTTATTCTGAACTCTGAATGCTCTCTTTTCAGCTCAGAATAGGCCAGGTATATCATGACAACACCACCGGATAGAAACAGAATGTATTTTGCGTTTCCAACATCCAGAAATGTGCCTGAAATGAACAGCAATGCGATGATTGGAAGCTCGATAAGTGCATGTCCCGCTGAAATCTCAAATCCAGCAAATCTATTCTTCTTTCCTTCCGCCAAGGTAACAGCAAACATGGGGCCCGGCATCATCACTCCGCTCAGGGAAATCATGACGGTTGTGAAAGCGAAGGTAAGGAGATCCATGATCACTGGAAAAAATTTTTTATTAAAAGCTCTTCGCAATTGAGACATGCTGAGCAATGAGGTGCTGTGGTTTGTTCTGATGATCGCAATCTTCATCGGTATAATTCTCGCTTACAGATTTTTTGGAAGAACAGGGCTCTACGTATGGATCGGGATGGCGATAATTCTCGCCAACATTCAGGTTGCAAAGATGATCGAATTCTTTGGCCTGATGACTGCGATGGGCAACATAATCTACGGTTCAACCTTCCTCGCAACAGATATTCTTACAGAAAAGTATGGAAAAGAGGAAGCGAGAAAGGGGGTTTTCGTTGGTTTCTTCGTGCTTATAGCAGTTACAGTCATAATGCAAATTACACTTGCATTCACCCCCGCTCCTGAGGATACACTCGATCCAGCTTTAAGGCAGATATTTGGATTCATGCCCGATGTCACAATAGCAAGCCTAACCGCCTATCTCATCTCACAGCTTCATGACGTCTGGGCATTTCACTTCTGGAAGCAAAAAACCAGGGGCAGATTTCTGTGGATAAGGAACAACGCATCAACAATGGTTTCTCAGCTCATAGACAATGCAACCTTCACGTTTCTCTTCTTTGTTGTCTTCAATCCCCAAATTCTGGCAAACATAGGCTGGAATGGAGTGTGGGAGATATTCATAACCTCCTACATAATGAAGTTCATTGTGGCGGTATTTGATACGCCATTCATTTATCTGGCAACAAGAATCAGAGTGGGGGATGGGTAGGTTTAAATAAGCTTCCTGACAATTTCTTCCATGAGTCTGACACTCATTGTATTTGTTGTTGGGCTGATCTATGGAGTTGTAAATCCCGGAAAAGAGGACAAGCTGGGTCTCCTAAAAAAAGCTATCATTATCGGGGTGGCGATTACTCTGATCTTCACAGTTCTGTTTTTCGTCTTCACAGCACCGGCATGGGTATTTGTTCCATTCATCCCGATTCTCGGAGGGATTGTGGGTATTTTTGCAGGTGTTCTAATAGGTCTTTACTTCGGAATTGTTTTTGTGGTCGGAGCCTTTGTGGGTGATCTGATAGAATCAGCCATCAGAAGGTAGATTTTCTGAAAATCTATCCATGCAATTTATCTTTCAGCTTTTCTACCTTTCTGAAGACTTTTTCCTCATCAAATGAAAGGATTTCCCGATCCTCCATTATCAGCTCTCCATTGACAATCAGATACTGCACCTCCTCCCCATTTGCGGAATAAACAATGCTGTGAAGGGGGTTGTAAGCA
>JALUWC010000347.1 GCA_027019885.1 Geoglobus sp. | reverse complement strand
CACCTGCATATCCGGCTCTTATAATACTTCTGATCCCTCTACCTCCTTCAATCTCTGCAAGAATCCTCCCGAGAATGAGCGAATCTCTTATGCCTTTAAGCGACCTCCCATCTCTGAAATAAACTCTGTCACCATCAATAACAATGTAAACAGGCTTTTCGCTCCTACCTTCAATAACCACAGACATAAATCCTGCAGATGCAATAGCCATGGCTGTTCTTCCGCCTGCATGGGTTTCCCCCAGCTCTCCTGTGAGTGGGCTTTTGAAAAGGGCAACTGTTTTTGATGCGTAGGGATATGCAGGAGTGAACTGTCCAATTGAGAAGACAACAACATTTTCCTGGCTGAGTGGATCAGCAGAATAATTCAGTCTCTCCTTTAAAATCTGTATTCCGACTCCAACACCACCTATCCATTCTTCAGCGAGATCCTCTCGCTCTTCAACCTGATAGGTGTAATCTGAAAGGTCGATTGTCAGAACCCTGTTAATCATACCTCAATCACCTCGAGAACTCCATGAGGACAGAAATCAACACAGTAGCCACAGTGGATGCACACAGAAATTTTTCCATCATCTCTCTCAAAGATTGCTCCAATCTTGCATGCGGATATGCAGTTGTGGCATGAAAGGCATACTTTCTCGTTGTATGTTACTCCCCCACCCTTTCGTGGTTTCAATGCCTTTGAGGGACATACCTCTGCACATGGAGGCTCGATACATGCATGACAGAAAATAACAGTTGCACCTCTTTCAAAACCACTCAGGCTCACAGCTCTTATTCCTGCATGTCCTACGCCTATTCTCTGGTTTTTCACGTTTTTCCTTGAGCATGCAAGCATACAGAGACTGCAACCAACGCATTTTTCAACATCAGCAAGCCTTAAAATCTTCATTTTTCAGAACCTCCTCCATTGCACTGACAAACTCCCTCTCCTTACCTTTGTGAATCACCGTGGCAGCGGCAATTTTGTGAGTTGCATCTGCGTATCCTCCAACAAGTTCACTTGCTTTTGGGATAAGAAAGTCATAACCAGGAACCTTTCCATTAAGGATCATTCTTTCGAGAGTTGATGGAGCTCTGGCACTTACCTTTACTCCCTCCCACTCTAACCTGCCAAGATCGGGAATGGTGTTTGGCATATCCTGGAATCCCACGAGATACTTGAGAGGGTTTATAAAACTCATATCTTTTATTTGCTGGCAGAATTCACCAATTGTTTTCACACCCATTGGATCAAATCTTTTATCAACGCTGAACCACTGGACATTTTCGGTTTCATTCATTCCATTACCCAGTCTTTGAATCTCATCCCTGAACTTCTTCTGCTTTATTTCCTCAAGTTTTTCAACCTTCTTCATCGTTTTCTCATCAAACCCCTCAAAACAGGCTTTCAATCCATCCAGATATCCTTTCTTAAGGTAACCTACAGATCCAAGAGTTGTGAGTCGTTTTGAGAAAACATCAGCATACTCTCCAAATTTTCTGATACAGTATCTCTCTTTCATACCCTCTATCCTTATTTCAACCTGTTCGAGGGAAACAGATTCACTGAGCACATATCTGTCGAATCCCAGCACTCCACCATACCTGTCGTGATAGTCTCCGACAGCCCCAAGAAGAGCAACGTAGGCGTAATCCCTTATCCTATCCGTGACTCTCTGAGCGAATATGTAGTTAAGAGTGGAAGCAGATATGAAAACATCTCCGGAAATGCCTGCAAGTTCTGGATCAAGGATTGTAACATTGTTTTTCTGGACATCCTTTGCCGGATGATGGTCGATAATAAATGAATATGACCCTTCCTTTGTTTTTTCTGCGATTATTCCGCTTGCAAGACCACCAAGATCTGTATAAATGAAAATTCCATCTCTTTCTCTGTGTATTTTATCAATAATCTCAGGATAAACCTTCTCAACGCAGATGAGCTCATAATCAACATTCAGTTCTTC
>JALUWC010000346.1 GCA_027019885.1 Geoglobus sp. | reverse complement strand
TACAGGGAGATGAAAAGGAAGGCCAAGAGAGTGAAGGAAAAAATCAGTTTGCTAAAGCAGAAGGAGAAGGCTGAGAAGCTGGCGGAGGAGTTGACAGAGGAGGACTGGGAAGATGAAGATCTTCTGACAGCTCTGGGCATCAAGGACATGCATGGGAACTTTACCGAATTCGGTAAATTAGTATATAGGATGTGGGTAGATGAGGCGGGCAAAAACGAGGCTAACAGCTTTATTTTTGCAGATATTTTCACAGATGCCATATCTCAGCGAAGATTTGAGGCTATCCTGAGAAGTTGCGGAGTTAAGGGCAATAAAGACAGCTTAAGGCTGGCATACAAGGAAATAGTTAGATATCTGGAAAAGAAGAGCTTAGAGGTGGAAGCGTGACGGACTTCATCAGCGCTTCCCCCCTGCTAATCTTTGCGGCTCTGGCTGCCCTGGCATGGTTCACGGGCAGCAGAGTGGTTAAACTGGCAACTATGGCGGTATTCTTCGGATATCCTGTAGTGCTGGGTAAAGTAGCATTGCCCAACAGCCTGGACATCAACCAGTTTTTGGATTTCGTGCTTAATACGGTTAGTTACTGGCTTACTGAGGCTTTAGACAGCCTGGTTGACTACCTTAAGGCCAAATTGACAGGGAGCATTTAACTCTGTTCTCCAGGTCTGTGTCCACACTCCTGCAGAGCTCCATGTGTCCACAATTATAGGACTACAATGTGTCCACAATCCTGGATCTCTTGGTGACCCGTGATTACTTTCACCCCACCCGAAACCCCTATTTTAAGGATGGTTGACCGGCAACTTCACCGGTGATGGGCATGAAAGCTGAACAGGATTTGATGGATTACAGGTTTAGGGCCGTTCTGAGGGCTGGTAAGAAGGGTGACCACATAAGTATAGATGCCAGAAAGATTGCCGTCAGAAACAACGTGGACAGGCGTGGAGGGCTTTACAGGCTGAACCTTGAGCAAATCATGCTTGAGTTTGGGGAAGATTTGGCGATGGAATTCTGGGAGGTTCTGATGTATCTGTTACCGGAGGTGAGGGTAAAGGAGGCGATAAGGGAGTATGTGGAGAGGATGAGCTTTTGAAACTGAGAACGTTTATAAATAGTCTGACAGTGATTTATTGCAAATATTTTAAATAAAATGATAATATGCTGACCAGTTCAAATAGTGCCAATCCCAAGAAAATAACGTGCAATGAGAAAAAATAGACAAAAAAGAAGCTGAGTACATCGTAGTCTCTCTCTTTAGCTTTAGAGTTCTTTAGAGCTTGTTCAATTGTATTGAGTAGATTTACTTCGATGTAAAGTATGTTTCCAAAGAATACCATTCCAAATACTAGGGAATACAACGAAAATCTTAGCGCGATTGACAGAGCATCCTTAGTTAAAGTGCTTTTTCCAATTATGTTTAACTGAATTAAAGCAATCATCAATGTTATGAGTAACAATAGATTAGGGAATGATAAAACGAAATAGGATTTCAATGTTTTAATTAGGTTGATTTGCTGTTGTTTGTTTGGTTTTATAGACCTAATTATAAGATGAATCCAGCAGAATACTGGTAATGCAAGAGCAATCGGATCTAACATTCTGTTAAATATTGCAACCAAAATCAGAACCACTGAAAAAGCTCCAATAATGCATAATTTGTCAATCCACAATAAAAGTTTAGGGGTGTGTTGGTTGTTGGGTTCAGAATCAGTTGTTTTTCCGTTCATCACCCACTATCAACTCCTAATAATCTCTTCCAGCGCTATCGCGTTTTTCCAATTCTTTGAAGAGAATACTAGTGAGCTCGTTCAATAGTTTCTCCATATTCTCTGAATGAATTTTAAAAGAATCCTCATCAAGAAAGTCGTGGTAAAAATTCGCATGCAGGATTTCTGCGGATTCTGCAAATAATCTTGCAATTTCGGGTTTGTGGAAATGGGAGGAGATATCACTCACAAATCCCTTAATCTTTTTATGAGATGTTAATTTTTCATCATATAATAGTCCTAAAGCGTAAATAAGATTGTTTAGCGCTCCCCAAAGAAATTCAGATGCTTTCTGATACTTGCCTTCGTTTTTATATTTTCGATAGTTGTCATAATATAGGTCGGCCAATTTTTTTCTCTTTAATATTTCCTCTTTTGTGTGGCCATTCAGTAACTGCGTCATGGATGGGTTATATCTCGTTTTGGATATATTTCAATTTCTTTATTATCGACTATGGCTTTCGTAATTTTGACCGTCAAAAGATATTCTCCCGGCAGTATCCCGTAGTCCCTCAATAAAGGCCAAGAATCCTTAGAAATGTAGAGCTCATCATACTCGCCCAATAGTCCTAGGCGCAAAATAAACTTAAGGGATTTTCCTTTCAGCTCTGATAGCGGAAGATTGGGATCTTTTGTCGGTCCAAATCCTGTCAATCTTTCAACATCTACCAATTCGCCAATTAAAACCGTTCTATCTCTTAATTCGTATGGTTCAGAGAGGTACTTTTTCAGCACCACGATATATGCCTTCGTAGCACCAAGTGGTGGGAGAACTCCTGAATATAGCTGGCCTTTTACCATCAACGCCATCTCTTTAACCTCCTTATTTTTTATTTAATTGGGAACTTTAACAACATCATTACTTCTCCATCAACTCCCCAATAAACTCCTCCGGATCCTTAGGCGGAGCTTTAGAATGATACTCCTCAAACTCCATCACAATCTGCTCCAGAAGCTGAACAACTTTTTTGCCGAGAGGGGTGGGTTGGTAGGCCTTTGAACCTGTGGGAGTATCGTGAACGATTGTCGCTTCAATAAGTCCGAGGTCGAAAAGCTCGTTTATGCTCCTGGAAAGTGTTTTCTTATCGGCCAACTTTTCCAGTTGACCCCATCTTTGGAAGTCCTTTATCAATTTACAGCCTCCTTAGATCTTCTAAAATACTTTCTGCAATTTCAATACTATATTCAGCGTCTCTCTCGTCGATCTGGACTTTTAGATCGTAATCACTCAGAATTCTTTTCCTTTTTAGGTCTTTTATTTGATCAACCAGATACATTCTTCCAACTTTTTTTGAAATATCATACATAATCTCTACCAATGTTTTATGAACGGATTTCCCTCTTTTTTCTGCCTCGTCATTGAGATCGATTTCGAATCTGTCCCACAGCCATTCTCTGCAAGTCAGATAAACTGCATAGTATGCTCTACCGGCAACCGTCCTCAACAAAGCTTCTCTGTAATCATTCGGTACCAGTCCTTTATCGCTTTTTGAGGCTATCGTGTCAAAAAGATCCTTGGAAAGCTCGAGAAAGTCTTTTGGCTCAAACATAGTTCATAAGTTTGGCCTTACCGAAATTTGCAATCTCATCTGATAATCTTTACTTTTATCCCCTAATCTCTTCTCGACCTCATTGCGTATCTCGGTGGAGATCTTTTTCCACAATTCAATTACTTGCTTTGTATCTTTTTCGTCAACATAAATCTCGACCAATAGTGATTCCTCTTGATCTTCTGGATCGGATATAACATCGAAGTCTATGTGCTTAATTCTAAGATCCTCCCTAATACCTCTTAAAACATCATTAACGAGTGTTTTAAGTTGAGAGAATGGGGCCTTTATCAGTTCACCTTTTTGTATTTTGATTAACTCTTCAAAAATAAAATGACGGCTAAACACTCCATAAGGTTTGAATCTTGCGGTCCAATAGGAAAGGGTCCAGTCTTGAAAATCTAGTCTCAGGGTATCAGTATCAACGAGAGTATGTGGTGATGGGTGGGTGTCTATTGACAAACCTTTATCCAAGTACATGAAGCTTAGGTCTTCCATTGAGTCAGCGGATCTCTTTCCAATCATTCTATCACCTCTACGGCTTTTTTAACCAGTTCCTGTAATTTTATATATTCGCTATAATCAGAAAATCTAATCACAAGCCTTATGAGATTCAATTTCGGGTTTTCAGAGGCAGCTGTGTCTAATAATAGATCATACCAACCCGGTTCTTGAGGATTGGCACCTCTCACACGATAACTTGTTATGGTAGGTGATTGATGGAAGATTTCCTCGAATTTACTTAATTTACTTGACACAAAGAGTCCCTGAATCTTCTCTTTCAGCTTCTCCTTTTCAACAAAACCTGTAAAGGTGGCCTCATACATTCTTATGTCTTTGTCTAATCCTTTTTCTGAAAGATACTTGTTAATGAGCTTAAAAACGGAATATGTGCTATTGAAGTCACGGCTAGCGACAGTAACAAATGAAGATGACGGAAAACCAATCAGATTAGCGTTGCCATTATACAAAATGTCGATTCTGTTTTCGTTTTCCATACGATAAGCCACGATGGGTGGCTCTGCAAGCGCTTCACCTACTGGAAGCCCCGATGATGTAAGTATCTCTTCCCTCTTTGCCTGAGGAATTGTAAACCCTCCTTCTTTTAGATATTTGGCTAAGTCATTCCGATCAAGTGCATCTGGATATTCAAAAATGCATGCGAGAGAAGTGGAGATTACCCTTATCATACTTACTTATTCTGTTACACCTTAGTTATTTAAAAGTTTGCTATTTCCCTAATCATCATCTAACAATTCATTGATGAATTCCTCAGGGTCTCTTGATGGTGCCCTTGAATGGTACCTCTCATACTCTTTTTCAATCTGCTCCAGAAGTTGAGCAACCTTCTGACCGAGAGGAGTGAGCTCGTAAAGTTTTGGACTTGTTGCTCCGCTAAAAGAGACTTTAATCAATCCTAATTCAAATAATTCGTTAAGCCTCCTCCATACAATGGTTTTATCAAGTTTAGTTAGAGTTATGATGTCTTTTTGTCTTACCGGTTTTTTGCCAATGACTTTTAGGATTTTTAAAGATCCTGAATGGGAGAGGACTTGGATTATTTTTTCCAATTCTTCTGTCACAGTAATACAGTTTTATTGACACTTCATTAAACTATCCGACAATAATGTAGAATTTCTACTAAATAGTAACCTTTAAATAGTGCTAAGGTTACATTATTGTAGAAAAGTTGAGGTGATGCATATGGGTGAGAAAGTCTGGGCAGACGTCCCGGAGAGATGGAAGCCCTTGATCGAGAAGGCCAAAGACATAGAGGGCTGGGATTCTCTGTCTGCATACATCAGAGAACTCATCAAAAAAGACCTCGTTTCTAAAGGGCTCCTTGGCGTCAAAAACGGCGAAGGTAAGACTGTTCTGGAGGAGGGCTGAGCCATGAACTTTCTTCGAATCCTCTGGTTGATCTGGACTGGCAAACTCAGATATCCGCCAGTCAGGAGGTGCTGGAAATACCCTCGGAGGTGCTGCCCTTGATATCTGTAACTGCTGAGTGCTCCTTTTGCGGTAAGCGACTGTCACAGGATCAGGCTGTTTTCATTGGTTGCTGCCCTCTCTGCCAGTCATGCTATGAGAGTTTGAGGAGGGTTAAGCCGTGAGGGCTGGGAGGTGCCACGCATTTTCTCAGTTTTCACCCGCCCGCTGCCTTCTGCCGAATCCCAGGGTTTGCCGTCACTTCAACGTCAGAGAATACGTTTGCTCCCAGCCCTGGCTAAAAGAGCTGAGAAGGGAGGTGAGCGCTGTTGTTCGTTAGCGCCCTTGACCTGCTGATAGAGTCCGGCAGATGCCCATGCCAGGGAGAGCTGGAGAAGACAGGGACAGGCTGGAGATGCACACGTTGCGGCTGGGAGATAGTCGAGGCTGGCGGAGATGCCTGAGGTCAAGTATCCGGGGCTGAACCGCATGGCGGAGGAGCTTAGCAGGATTCTGAACAAGCACCCGGCATCAGTCCGCAATACCATCCTGAGCAACGTGAAGCACCTGCTTGAGAACATCCCGCCTGATGAGCTTCTTTCCATCTTTGAGGAGGATGGAGAAGGTGGAAAAGATGGACGATGAAACGCTGTGGGCTATAGTAATCAACGGCTCCCCTATGGCCGCTGCCTTTGCTCTCGCAATTCTTGATGAGAGGCTCGGAGGCAAGATCTCCGAGCTGAAAAGGAAGCTGGATGAGATGGATGCTCCCCACCGTAAAAGCGGTGTTGCCGGTGAAATCCCGGCGGGGAGCAGGAAAGGAGGTGTGGCGTATGGCAGAGGTTAAGGACGCTGGAAAAGCCGGAAAGGTGGAGAAGGCCGGGAAGGTTGAGAAGGAGAATGGAAACGGGAACGGGAATGGAGAGAAAACAGTAAAGAAGCCCGTCGAGACGGTGAACATCTTCACCAGCAACGGGATGCTGAGCTTCAGCGTGTGGGAGGGAGGCAGCATAAGCGTCAGGGTCAGCAGGAGGAAGGACGGAAGCGATGAGTACGAGAACGTCTGGAGCGGCAGGATAAACCCGGTTGACTTCATAAGCCAGTTTGGAGAGCTGAGAACCGTTGCCAAGACGGCCCAAGATGAACTGAAGAAGATCTTGGGCCAGGAAATCTAACTCTCTTTTTCTTTTTGGTGGTTGCCATGTCTGATATCAAGCTCTCAAACATCACAAATCCCGATTATTTCGGTAAGGAGAGGAAGATAGGGAAGCACTCCAGGAAGCTTTACGGCGAGACATTCACCAGCCCCAGAGTGATTCTCCCACCAGACTATAACGGTTTCATCGGTAAGTGTTACAGGCTTTATGAGGCTGATGTGGAGGTTACTGAGGAGCTTTGGAGCTATATCAGGGTGATAAAGGGTAAAGCGTTGATTCTGGTGATTCCTGAGAGCATTGAGGAGGAAATGAAAGGTTACGATGAGGATACCGACTGGGAAGACTGGGAGGAAGAGCTGGAGGATGAGTGATTGCATGGACGTCCACGTGTGGCCACATTGCGGTCCTATGCCTGTGACCACATGGAGCTCTGCAGGAGTGTGGACACAGAGCCCCAGGGAGATCCAGGAGATCCTGGTTACTGTGGACACATCAGGCCCTATGCCTGTGGTCACAATCCTGGAACCTCGAGGTGTGGACACAGAAAGAAGATCCAGGGCTGTGGTCACAGCAGCAGCTGCGGGTGTGGACACATAGCCTAGCATGAAGCGGGTTGTTGTTGCCGTCTCCCCTTTCGCAGAACCCCACGAATTTTTGGGAGTAGATGGGGAAGTCTATTCTGTTGTCCCAAATGCTGTTTTAATCCTACCCGAGCTTAACGCTAAGGTTCTGGAGAAGCACAGGCTGGCCAGGATAGTTGGAGAGTACCAGGAGCCGGAAGAAGATCCCTTTGAGAGGTGGCAGAGGGAAAGCATCGACCCCCTTGAGTTCCTGGAATCAGATGATTCATCGGATGACCCAGTCAGGGCATGGGCTCAGGCAGAGCTTCAAAAGGAATACTCCAAACCCTCACCTGACCTCAACCGCATCGTAGAGCTCCGCATGATAGCAAAAGGGCTTAACCCTGCAGCTATTCTCAGCAACGACACAGCCAAACCCTCACCATCCCCGCAAACCCAATCCCACCATGGGAGCCCCACGGGTTTATGTTCACCTATTTACAATACGGTACAAATCCATTATTCTGAAAGTGATATAAAATCAGGATATGAAATTAATGCCGATAAGTTAAGAACAGCCTTTGAGACTTTTGGACTGAGACTCACAACAACCCTGCAGGCTTACAGGGTTGCGGGCTTGAATGAGCTTGACTTAAGTGGTTATGCCATACTGGATTACGGCTACACGAGAGTTGAGCCCCATAGAGAGTTTGTTAAGCTCCTCCGACACTTTGGATATGAGGATAAGGACGTTTTCGCCAAGGTGTTATTTGAACAGTACCATTGCGAAAGGCATGGGGCGATTTTCAAACCAGCCTTAGACTTTGAGAAGATCATTGAGAGGGAGGGAGATGAGTACAGAAAGCGTTTGAAGGTTTACGCTGGGAGATTGCACCCGATGAAGAAACACAGCGATGCAAAGCGATATTCTGCTTTAAAGCTTGAACAGTTCAATGCGATTGCGGAAGCTGTTAGGGAGAAAGGAGTTATTAGCTACAGAAAGTTTGATGATGTTTTATCTGAAGTTAAGCAGGAGAAAAGGGATCTGGCTTTAATCTGGATGGTCTTCACGGTTCCAGAGAAGATTAGCGAGTGGTTCATGAAGGAAGATGTTAAGAAGGCAACGGAGGCGATGAAGAAGGCAGCAAGAAGCACCCTTAAGCGATTTCTCAGAAAATACCTGAAAAAGCATGAGAATGTTCCCCTAACCGGGGAGTTCAAGGAGGGTGGCATGATTAACGTCCATATCTGGAGCAGCAGCCAGCCTGTAAAACCCCATTTTCATGTTCATGTAGGTTTGTGGAATTTTGTAGTATGGAATGGTAAGTATGTCAGATTTACACCTTACATCCCGGAGAGCTGGGTTAAAGAGCTCAGAGAGCTCTGGAAAAAGGAGATTCTGAAGTGGATAAGGAAACTCGACTTCAGCCATTACTTGGATGAGGAGATTTGCAGGCTTTTTGATGAGGATTATGAGTTTTTCAACATTTACACACAGTATAACTGGTTTAGGGAAGAAAACTATGGTAAAATAGTCCATCATCTCCGCTACAACGCCAGGAAGGCAGTAATTGACATCAATGAGTTCTTTTACTCTGGTACAAAGTTCGAAGACCTGAGCGATGAACAAAAGGAATGGCTCGGTTTTCTGGTTCAATATAGCAACAGAACTGGCAATTTTGGCTTTATGAACCGTTGGAGGCAGGTGTTTAACGTTTCAAGGAAAAGAGTTGAAGAGCTCCTTAACAGGCTTAAACGGGAGCATTATGAGTATTGCCCAATTTGCAAGAATAAGCTGGAATATGTTGGCATCGTCACAATTGATGAGATAGCTAAATGGCATCGGTTATTGGTGTTATGGTGGTTTGACAGGAAGATGAACATAGAGGTTTGGAGAGGGCTATAGACCTTAGAGGAGGATAGCCCCGCGGGGATTCGAACCCCGGTCGCCGGCTCCAAAGGCCGGCATGATTGACCGCTACACCACGGGGCTGCAGATCTCGCTAAGTTTACATCTGTTTAAATCTTTACCGAATC
>JALUWC010000345.1 GCA_027019885.1 Geoglobus sp. | reverse complement strand
GCCTTTGTAACTTTCTCCAAGTCTAACTTATCCTGAGAGGCGTGCTTGTCTCTCTGCTTGTGTATAGCTTGCATCTCGCCGCCAGGGGGAATCACACGGTATTTTTTCTCGTCCAAAACGTCGTTTATAAAGTTCACAGAGCTGAGGAAATCTAAATTGAGTAATTTACGTAGAATGTAGTAAATATCAGCATAATAACCACATTTATGGCAGTAAAACAGCCCGTGCCCACTGTCAGCTTCGTAAATAGTTGCCGAGTAATCTTCATCGCCATTGTTGTGTCTATCGGTGTGACTATATAGTGGGCAGGGAATGGGTACCCGCTTAGGTCTCAGTTTTACTTTCCTCTTAAAAATGGCGTTATAAACCGCCACAGTATCAGCGTAGCTCACGCGCGGTATCTTATAACCGTTTTTAAGTGTGATGTACTCCTCAACCACCTTAGCCTCAGAGAGCTGAGCGCCGCTGTCAGAGATACGTTTCAAGTTGAAACTCTGAACCAAGTAATCTCTTAGCGCTTCCCACTCCGCCCTGCTGAGCTTGAGAGGGTCGTGGTTGTTAAGAAATGTGTACTGCCTACCAGCGATTGTTGAGGGCGGTGCCACCACATATTCATCCTGTGAGATGAAATCGATTCCACCACGCTCGCCAGCATAATGTTCGGTATGAACCTTCTCATCAACGTCGAAATAGGCGTGGATGCCACCTGATGCTGTCCTAACCAGCCTTGTATTTAAAATTAGTTTTTTTACGTGCTTGTCTTTTATGTTTTTTATCTCTTTTAAACTAATTTTATCAAAATCGATTACCGCATAACCCCGGATGCCTATATTAGGCACCTTACCGGTTGCCTCATAGTGCTGTCTAAGGCGTTTAGCTGTGTCGATGAAAGAGTAGCTGTTCTTCTTCCAGGCGTAAAGCTTAAGTGGTGCCTTCGCCCACTTCTCGGCTCCTCTGGTGAACCAGCTCGGAGGAGGCTCGTAAGGATTAAGCGCAACGACTTTTAAGCCTGCGAGATTGTAAGCCCGTGCTTGTCTTAACACCTGTAGTAATATGTCTCTACTAAAATTATGACCATTGTTAATATAGTCTTCTCCCAATGCCAACACCTGCCTTTAATTTTTGGGCGGCAGCCGCGTAGAAAAAAAGCATAGCTTTTTGCCAACCACCTCACAGCAACTCAGCCACTTTGCCGCCCATTGCCTTTTGTTTTCTCCTACTATCAGCTGAAAAAGCCACAACGACAAACTTTTTTGTAATATTACGGGAGATTTAAATAGTATAAGCTTATCCATTCGCTTGTTTCAACTTGAAACAGAAACCACTTTCAAAGTAGTTTCAACTTGAAACAGCGAGATGTGTTTCAACTTGAAACCGAGAGATTTATATAGTAGAGGAGTGGTTGCCGAATTGCGGGCTAAATTTGTTTCAACTTGAAACTTTTAGCTGCGCATAGGGTAGGCGAGGGTTGCGATAGGCTGTGGCATGGTAGAGGTCGAGGAGTGGGCTGTGGTAGCGGGGAATGATAGCGAGATGGTAAAGCCAATTGAGGGTAGATGGTAAGCGCCATGGTAACCGCTGTGGTAAGCCTGCATGGTAGGCGTTATGGTAGCAAAATCCGAGGTGTTGAAATTTTAATCAGCTGTTCTTAAATACCATAAACGCCTATGTCTTAGTGTGAGGTGGTCGTGATGGATAGGGCAGCTGCTTTTATCTCCTTTGCCTTGAAAGATGAGAGGGCTAAGCAACGCAAGTTCCAAAATATTTTAAAACATGCACAAGGCGAATCACGGGGGCACGGGGCGGAGGCTGGGGAGCGCGTTCGCAGAGTATCTACAGTCCCGAAAGAAACAACCAAGAAAAAAGGTATGGGCCCGCTGGGCTTCGAACCCAGGACCTTTCGCTTATCAGGCGAACGCGCTGACCAGGCTGCGCCACGGGCCCCAGTGATTTTTGCGC
>JALUWC010000344.1 GCA_027019885.1 Geoglobus sp. | reverse complement strand
TAAAAAGATAATTTATGTCTTTTTTCAGGAAAAAATGCGTCATAAGCGTGTTTCCAGCAGCAACAACGTCGTATATTCTGTCAGGTGAAGAATACCCTTCCATAAGCCTGTCTATGAGCTTGTTTACTGACTCAACAACAGCTTTTTGAAGGAGATCCATACCTTCCTTTTTGCTGAAAACAAACTCCACTCTCGACAGAACCTCTTCGCCATAGATTATCTGTCCGTTGTAGTCTGAGGTAATGCTGACCGCATTCCCCGAATTTAAATCAACAAGAGCCGCAACTATGGTGGTTGTTCCGATGTCAATGGTAAGTCCAAAAAATTCCCCTCTTGTGTCTCCTTCTTCGACTGAAATGATTTCGCTGTCTCTCAGAACAAGTGTCAGGTCTCCCTCCTCTATTTCAGGCTGGCATGCAAGTCTGTACCCTTTCTGGGAGATTATTTCGGGGAGGAATCCATCTCTGTAGAATTCCTTTCTGACGGCAGGTGACAGCTCCTTTTCCGATATAATGAATTCCTTCAGTATCTGCTGCTTTTCAAGTCTTGATTCAGGAGGTATGAATACTTCAGCATCGCTCAGCAGAAAAGTCTGGCATGCAAGAACTACACCCTCCTCCATCTCCTTTTCTGTCAGAAACTTTTCATGGGGTTCAGGATTTATTTCATAATCTCCTTTTTTCACAACAACCCTGCATTTACCACAACCACCTTTTCCACCGCAGAGACTTCTTATTCCCTCCCCAGCGTTCTGAGCGATTTCAAGAATTGATTTTCCCTTTTCTGCCTGAGTTCTCTTTCCTGAAGGTAAGAAAGTGACATTCAACATCAACTCAGAGCTAAGGGAAAAAATATTTATGGATTTCCCCGAAAAAGTGTATCATGGGATTTGCCATTATTTATAATAAAGAAATGCAGTCGGAATGGATATGCTCTTCAAAAAGAGTTGGCAGTCTTGAAAGCAGAGAAATTCATTCCAAGATAAATCCAGACGATTACATCCTGAGAATTCACTCTCAAGAATACTATCAGAAGGTTAGATCCACGCCCTTTTTCAAGCCAGCCTACGAATCTGTTAAATGCATACTCGCATCGGCAGATGAGGTTGAAAGGTATGAAACGGTTATAGTTCCCACATCAGGAACAGGCCATCAGGCAGAAAAGGACAGGTGGAGGGGATACAGCTTTTTCAATGATCTTGCCATACTGGTTGAAAGGCTGAAGGATAAAGGGTACAGAAGTATTTCAATAATTGAAACTGACGCCCATCACAGCGACACATACAAATTGTGTAAGGCAAAGCTCTTCTGCATTTCAGGAACTGAGAAGTGCAGAATCATTGAGGAAATGAGGTGCAGGGTTTCGAGAGAGGCAGATAAGGATGAATATCTTGGTAGATTTTCTGAAATTGTTAAGGCGGTTAAAGCGGAGAACCCTGAAATTGTGATCTGGTATCTTGGTCAGGATCTGCATGAGAGGGAATATTCGGAAGGTCATCTGGATGGCGAATCTTTCCGGAAAATGATCGAGCAGTTTATGTCAATTCCAGCCAGAAAAATCGTCATTTTAGCTTCAGGGTCGAGAGATGACGTTTTTAGGGGAATAATATCTGCTTTCAGAGGGGATTTTTAAGATTTAACTTAAAATCACCCACCTCGGTGATTAAAAAGGTCACTGTTTAACTTTACTCTTTTGGACATTCCATCTCTGTATCTTATCACGATACCTCTGCTCTCCAATTTACCGAGTATCCTCGAAACTGTGGGTGTGCTGAGCCCCGTTTTTCTGGCAATTTCGCTCTGAGTTATGCTGTTTACAGTCATTAAAACCTCAATAACCTTTTTTTCATTCTCATTTAAGACTTCAAGAGTTCTCTCCAGCTCTAAATCTGGAAGACCTGTTTTTTCGCTGGATTTACTTTCTCTCTTACCCTGATTTGATTCCTTTAACCTCAATCCATG
>JALUWC010000343.1 GCA_027019885.1 Geoglobus sp. | reverse complement strand
ATAAACCGTCAAGTTCTTGTAACCTTCATGCTGTCTTACCAAGTTATCATCCAGATTGAGTCTGTATGATGCGTAGTTTGGATTGCTAAGTAAGTCTAAAATGTTTAATGGGGTCACGTTATTGCTGATGACCTTCCAGCTGTTACTATTTCTATCCAAACCCTCCAGAATAGCTATTTTCATGAAATCTTCAACTGAAATGGGAAAGTAAATTTCACCATTGTTGAAATACAAGTTCGGCATGTATTCTTGAGCTAATTCATATTCCTCTTTATCATCAATCCCATCATTGTCACTATCCACATTGTTTGGATCTGTTCCAATCTCTAATTCCTTGTCATTTGGCAAGCCATCTCCATCATCATCTTGGGTTAGTGTTACTGCCGTAAACTCCAGCCAATCATTCTGATCCGTTGCCCTCCACCCTTCATCGCTATAATACCCATATGCAACCGGAGCGAGGTAGTAGGTTCCTTCGCTGAGAGTTGTTGTGAAGGTGAAGGTTTCAGTAGAGCCAGGAGGTATAGTTTTTGCATTGGATTGCTCCTTAAAATCTGGCTGGAGCTGATTTTTCTGGTCGTCTATTATCACGAGGGCTTTTGCATCAACACTTGAACTTCCGTAATTTTTCACAACAACATCAATCTGGACATTTCCGTTAATTTCTGGATTTGTGTATATGCTCTCCCCGTTTACCCTCACATCCTGAATTATTAAGGTGTTTCGGGTGAATGTAACTGTTTTGTTGCTCATAAGAGTTACATCCTTCTCCCCCCAATACTCAGTGTACTGCAGTCCGGTATCAGGTGTCTGGTAAACCTTTATCCTATAATTTCCTTCTGCAAGGCTGAACTGAGTCTCAAGGTAACTCTCCCCTCCACTATACTGTATCTGTTTTGTGTCAACCAAACTTCCATTCTGGTAGATGCTCACTTGCACATAACCCCCGCTGGAGGGCATGGGCTTGTTCTCTACATTGTATATTCGTAGTGTTAGGGTGTGTTGAGCAGAAGATACACTAACCTGCTTTGATATTGAGCTCGTCTGCCCCTTGTCATCAGTTACAGTTAGAGTTACTGTGTATGTCCCTGCTGACGAATAGGAATGCTGAACCGTCACGCCAGAAGCTGTTGATCCATCTCCAAAGTCCCATTGATAGCTTGTGATTGTTCCATCTGGATCGTAGCTTGATGATGCGTCAAAGGTTATCGTTTGCCCAATAGTTGGCGAGGATGGAGATAGCGTAAAGGAGGCTACAGGCGGCTGGTTTTGTGGAGATGCGATACTAAAGCTCCATACATCGCTCTCTGCAACTCCTCCTCTCCCATCTTTAGCAACAACCTTCCAGTAGTAGGTGTTGCCTGGAGAGACTGAGACTGTGTAAGAGTTTGGAGTTAAGTCAGATGCATAGAGCGGTGGATTGCTTGAAGTGCCGAAGTAGAGGTCATAACTCAGGCTGTCTCCATCTGGGTCGCTTGCTGACCATTGTAGAGTTACTTGGGTTGTGGAGGAATCGAAAGTGTATCCATTTGATGGTGAAATCAAGGAAACTGATGGTGGATGGTTTTGCACTTCATAATAGCAAACCTGAAGTGATTGGGCATTGGTTGTTGATGGTTGTGCTGTCGTTGATGTTGGGGTTGCATAGGTTATTTTGATGTTTGCATTCGTATTCGTTACCCCTGCCTGAGTTGTCTGCACGTTAGCGTTGGTTTGTGCTACAGCATTGCAGTTCTGGATGTTGCCATTTGCATCGAGCTTGAGGATCCAGACATCACCATATCCTGAACCGAAAGACCAAGTCAGTCCAGCAACTATGTATCCACCATCTGATGTTTGCTGTATGGAACATGCCCAATCACTACCGCTCCCTCCATAAGCCCTCTGCCATTGTATGTTGCCATTTGCATCGAGCTTGAGTATCCATGCATCATAACTGCCAGAACCGAAAGAGTAAGTCA
>JALUWC010000342.1 GCA_027019885.1 Geoglobus sp. | reverse complement strand
TTGTGAGGTGACTTCTGTATCCGTATAATGCTGCCGTTAAAAATAGGAATAAGGAGAGAGTTATGGCAAAAAGCCTGCGGTTCCTGAGCATACCACCCAGAGAGAACATCAGAGGGGAGGAAAGGATATAAAAATAAAGCACCGGGAAAACCACATCCAGGTAGTAAACACCAGAAAACAGAAGTACAATCCCGAAGGGCAGGTTAAATACCATAAACCAGAAAGCTCTGTCGAGGACTTCGCCTATCTTGAGGCTCCTCATAAAAAGGTGTCCTATTACAAAGGGGATTAACAGCAGAGAGGAGAAAAGGAGATTGGACTCTCTCAGAAATAAAATCAGCAGCAGGAGTGCCAGTATTCCCCCTCCGGAAGCCTTTGCTATGTCTATTTTATCCTGCAGTGCCTTCATCTGGCTCACTCTCTCTGTCTGGCAGTTTGTATATTACGACCAAGTGGGGAATGTACCTCAGCCCACCTGGCAGACCTTCCCCAGTGCTGTATAAGAAAGCATCCCCCTCGCTATCCCTATCAGTTTGACGGCAAACAAATTCTCCTCCTTCTATAGCACACGAGTAGAGGGCAAGCATAAACTGGGAATGGTTTTCCCCTGTTCTTAAATCCTCCCTTACCCACTCGGTCACATCTACAGCTTTCCAGCCCTCCCAGGTGCTGTTGCTCACCATTTTCCACTCCGTCATCTCTTGCTGTGAAGAAGGCAGGTTGCCCCACACCTCAGTATCGGCATTGGTGAACTCTCTTTCCATGGGAGCTTTAAAAATGTTCTCCGGGTAGTGGTGGTGCTTGATGTACACGTTACCTATCTCCAGCGGATTGCCATGCACTACCCAGTGCTGGAAGAGGTAGAGCACAGCCTTCTCCACCCGCGCATCCGCTGGAATAGAGGTTATGTCGAAGCTCAGGTATCCTCTGGAAATAGCACTGAAAACCTTTCCAGTTCTGTATCCTTCGTACAGGTCGCCAACCACCATGCCGACGGTGGGGCCCCCAAAAACTATTCTACCCTCTCCCGTAATCCAAATCTGACCGTCCATCTCCGTCTCGGAGGGCAGAACCGCTGCGGTTGAATTGGGAGATAAATCGGAGAGAATTTCCTTCCACGGCTCCTCATCAATCGGCTCCAGCCACTTCTTGGCGGTTTCCAGCGGATAATATTCAAGGCAACCAGCTGTGAGCAGAATCGCTGCAAGCAAATAACCCCTTGCTTTCATGCCATCCCAACCCCGATTGTCTCATTTAGTGGCACTCCCCGGGCAGATGTATCTGCCCCAACGCCCAGAGCAGGAGAATATCTGTCAAGTCCTTCTTTGTAAAGTTTCTTCTTCATGACCATTAAATGACAATCCACATAATATAAGTTTTTGACCGGTTCGCTCTTTCAATGCTGCCAATTTAAGCTCTAAAATGATTAGCGAGATGTAATGTTAAATTTGTTGTTCATATTCTCTTGCTTGAAGTAAAAATGAGAGGCTAAGAGCAGCATGCTGGGGTGGAAAAGATTATATCATATAGACATCATTTAAAATCAATGGAGGAGAAATAAAATGCTAGGTGCCTCAGAGCTCATTTTATTCGCCTTAACACTTCTCTACTTTCTGCTAATTGCCTTCTATGTGCACGACGCAGTTAAAAGGGAAGACATCTCCAGCCATGAGAAGACCTTCTGGATTATGACGATGTTTATCTTCAACCTACTGGGGATCATCGCATACATCTTCGCAAAAACATGGAAGTACTATAGGCTCGGGAGGGAAGAGTAGCGCGATGTGGAAGGGTTACGTCGAAGCACGCCTTTAGGTTAAATGTGGTCGGGAACTGAAGAAACTTCATACGATATGAGGTCAATTAATAATATGGCTGACTTCGCTCACATCCTTATCCTCCCTTACTCTCACAAATCTTGGAAACTTGAGGCTATATCCAGAAGAATGTTTTTTGGATTTC
>JALUWC010000341.1 GCA_027019885.1 Geoglobus sp. | reverse complement strand
TGTAACCGTGGAAAACATAGACAGACTGGAGGAAAGCCTCATAGGAAGGTGCGCAAAGGTTGGCAAAAATCAGGGGCACAAGGTGATAAAATTGAACATCGGTGACTACACGGAGGTTGAGCTATGAGCTTTAAAAGAGGAGATATTGAAGGAGTGGTTGTAAAAGAATTAAAAAAGTTTGTGGATGAGCGTGGCTGGCTTGCGGAGCTCTTCAGGCAGGATGAGATAGACAAGGATATTTATCCAGTGATGTCATACATCTCCATGACCCTTCCAGGAGTTACGCGGGGACCTCATGAGCATTTAGAGCAAACTGACTACTTCTGCTTTATTGGACCTTCAAACTTTAAATTGGTGCTGTGGGATAATCGTAAAAACTCAATTTCCTACATGAATAAGATGGTGCTTTTCGTTGGTGAAGACAATCCGAAGTCGGTGATAATTCCTCCACGCGTGGTGCATGCGTACAAAAATGTGGGTGGTAAACCAGGGATAGTGTTAAACTTTCCTAACAGACTATATGCGGGTTGGGGTAAAAAAGAAAAGGTAGATGAAGTTAGATATGAAAATGATGCAAATACAGTCTTCAGGGTGGATGAAGAATGAAGATTTTAGTAACAGGCGGATGTGGATTTATTGGCAGTAATTTTATTAGATTTCTGCTGGAGAATACTGAACACGAAGTTGTTAATCTTGATGCCCTCACATACGCAGGTAACAGAGATAATCTAAAAGAATATGAAAGCAATAGCAGATATACATTTATTCATGGTAGAATTGAAGACAGAAAGCTGGTTAAAGATATTGTTGAAGATGTAGACTGTGTGGTTAATTTCGCCGCGGAGACTCACGTTGACAGGTCTATTTTAGAACCCTCACCTTTCCTTATCACCAATATAATGGGCACACAGACTCTTCTTGAGGCTTGCAGGAGTGCTGATGGTAAGAGGTTTGTGCACATCTCCACCGATGAAGTTTATGGCTCGTTGGAAACGGACGTAGGGAAGTTTACCGAAGACCTCCCATTGCTACCAAACTCACCGTACTCTGCCTCTAAGGCTTCGGCTGACCTTCTCGTCAGAGCGTACTTTATTACCTACGGATTGCCCGTTATAATAGTGAGACCCTCAAACAACTACGGACCATACCAGTTTCCTGAGAAGTTTATACCACTCGCAATCACCAACCTTCTGGAAGACAAGCCCATACCCATCTATGGAGACGGCAGAAATATTAGAGATTGGCTATTTGTGGAAGACTGCGCCAGAGGTATTTATGAAGTTCTGATGAAGGGAAAAGAGGGCGAGATATACAACCTTGGTGGAGAGAGTGAGAGGAGAAATATAGAGGTGGCAAAGGTTATCTTAGAAGCTATGGGTAAGGATGAGAGCTACCTGAGATTCGTTCCAGATCGCCCGGCTCATGACTATCGCTATGCCCTTGACAACACAAAGATTAAAAGAGAGATAGGTTGGCAGTCAAGGGTAAGCTTTGAAGATGGAATAAATAAGACCATCAAATGGTATATTAATAATGAGTGGTGGTGGAAACCTCTGAAAAAAAGACTTGAAAAGGAGAGTAAAGGCTTTTGGAGCTAAGTCTATGAGAGTTGCCATTATAGGCGCTACAGGGCAACTTGGGAGCGACCTTGTTAAGGTTTTTAGCGATAAAGCTGTACCCTTGAGCCACGCAGATATAGAGGTTAAGAATCTGTCCAGCTGCATTAAAGCATTGAAGGAACACTCACCGGATGTAGTTATCAACTGTGCTGCCTACGTAAGAGTTGATGATGCTGAGGATTTCGCTGAAGAGGCTTTTGCAGTTAACGCTGTTGGAGCTAAGAATGTTGCTTCAGCCTGTGAGCAAATCGGCGCTGCCAACGTTTACATCAGCACCGACTATGTTTTTGATGGAACTAAGAGCGATCCCTATATTGAGAGCGACCTGCCAAACCCAATAAACG
>JALUWC010000340.1 GCA_027019885.1 Geoglobus sp. | reverse complement strand
AACTCAAAGGGATATCCCCCACAACCCTTAAAAATATATTCAAGACAACCCTGCTGACCTCTCCCCAGTATAAACAGCTTAAGATAATGCAGGTCTTGGGAGTAATTTTAGCCCGTAGCTCAGGAAAAGGGCGCGTCTCCTCTTATGAGCTGATTGCGCGCTTTATGGAGTCTTTGGGAATTATGGGAGTAAAAATAGCCCAGGTTCTTGCTTCTTCAGAGGAGATAGAGCTTCCTGTGGAATTAAAAAGGGCATTCCAGAGACTGACCAGTCAGGCCGAGCCTGAAGATAAACAATTCATCTTTGAGACAGTGAAGAATTTAAGGCTGAGAGTGTTGATAAAGAAAGTGCGTCAGGTTATGGGAAGTGGTTCTATTGGAGTTGTTTATGATATAGAGTTTAATGATGATAGTGCTAGAGAAATTGTCGCCAAGATTATCCGGCCTGAAGTAGATCAAGTATTAGAAAATGACCTTGAGGTTTTTGCTGAAGTTATTAATAAGTTAAGAAAACAGAAGATAAAAATTCCCTCAGGTTTTGAGGAGAGAGTCGTAGAAGAGATAAGGGAAGATGCTGATTTTCAAAAGGAGAAACAAAATACTGACCTTTTAAGAGAGCAGTTAAAGGATTTCGGCAAAGAGTATCATTTATCTTCGGGAGAAAAAATAGAGTTCTATGTTCCTGATTATCTTGCATCCTCCAATCGTAAAATAATTTTTAAAGAAAAGGTGAAGGGGATGACTCTCAATGAAGAAGACCGGTTAAAAGAGATTTTTTCACCTGAAGAAATCAATCAGATAAAAGAGGCCATATTTGATTTTCTGATGCGACAGATGTTTTTAAAGGGAAAATATCTGGCTGACCCTCAGCCGGGGAATTTTTTGATAGAAAGAGAAAAAGATGGCTCAGTCAAAATCAATCTCATTGATGTGGGCTCGGTAAAGGATTTTTCTGCTACTTCTGAAAATATCCAGAAACTTCTAAGAGAGCTTTATCTTATAAAAAAAGGAGTTAGGACCCAAGGAGAACATATTTATACTGCTTTATTTTTTAAAAAGCTTGAGTATTTAGGAGTAAACAGTCAACAAGTTATTGATTGGATTGAAAGTCAGAAAAAGGTCAAAATATCCCGTAAGGATATTATTAAAGATTATTTAAGGGGAAAAATGTGGAGAACTTCTTCTCCTCTCAGTAAAGAAACGCAGCACAAAAAAGAAGACAGTCCCCCTGAAGACACACGCAATTTTGTGATGAGTACCTCTATTCAACCTGATAAATCTTCTTCCTCTTTGCAGGATAATGCTCTCTCCAGTACTCCCGGTGGGATTGATTTGACATCAGGAGGTCTTGATCTTGAGACGACAGGGGAGGGTATCGAGTTTCAGATAGACTGGGCCGCAACCGGATTGCCCTGTTTTGATGAGGATAAGGACGGCACATGCGAACGGCTGGATGAAGAACGGGTGCAGGAGATGAACATCAATGGTCTCACGCCTGTGATCTTTCAAATCCAGCCGGTCGGCAACCTTCCCCTTCTTTTGGGAATTAAAGAGGAGGAAGAAGATGTCCTTGAATTAAGCGCGCGGTAAAGCTTTTTTTATTTCACTTAGAGTCTTCCCCTTTGAAATCCTTGCAATCCCTCTGTGTTGTGTTACATTACAAGTATGCAAAAATTACCTGTTGGCATTCCTTCATTTGAAAAGATAAGAGAAGAAGGGTATCTCTATATCGACAAGACGCCCTGGGTATATGAGATGGTTGACCGGGGCAAGTACTATTTTCTCTCAAGACCCCGGCGGTTCGGCAAGTCTTTGCTGGTCTCGACCCTGCGGTGTCTGTTTGAAGGCCGCCGGGAACTGTTTAAGGGGCTGTGGATCGAGGAGAAATGGGACTGGGAGAAAAAGTATCCTGTGGTTGAGATTGATTTCAATGAGATCAACTGTGATGATCCAGACTCTCTTAAAAAGAGTCTGGACA
>JALUWC010000339.1 GCA_027019885.1 Geoglobus sp. | reverse complement strand
CGGTTGATTTGGTAGAAATCAGGTTGCCGGTGACCACTCAAGAACTTGCATATATTAACTTACCAGAACTTAACTCTTCGCCAGCTGAGCATGCTTCATTGGTATCCTTGCACAGTAATACCAAAGGTGATGAAGCTACTATCTGGCAATCGAGCCTGGTACGGAGCGAGGGAGTTGTAGATGAGAAATCACGGCAAACCTACCTGGTTGCGCAAGTTATTGATCCTTATGGGCTGTTAGGGCAGAGCAAGCAGCCGCCACTAGCGGTTGGTGCATTTCTGAGTGCTAAAATTGAGGGTAAGTCTATTGATAATGTGGCAGTTATTCCGCGTCACTCTTTAACTGATGATGGCCAGGTAATGGTGGCATCGGTCGATAACAAGCTTGAATTTCGGCAGGTGGAAATTATTAGAACAACGGCTGAAGAGGTGTTTGTTGGTACTGGCCTGGAAGCTGGTGACCGGGTGATTACTACCGCAATAAACGCACCAGTGGAGGGTATGTTGGTACGAGTTCGTGGGGCTGCTACGGACGCTGAGGAATTGAATCTAGAGAATGCTCTAAATGAGTTTCTACCCCAGCCAGAGAGTGATGAGGATTCTTATGAGCTGTTTGATAGTGAAGTTCAAGAAGAGCCTGATGAAACCCGGCAATCAACAGCAGAAAACGGAGCTGGCTGATGCGGGAGAAAAATTGGTACGAGAATATTATTGCCTGGTTTGCGCATAATTCAGTAGCTGCAAATTTGTTGATGGTATGTTTATTAGCTGGCGGTATATGGTCGGCCTTCACTGTTAAGAAGGAGTTTTTCCCCAAGCCGGATATGAACAGAGTCATTATTAATGTCCCTTACCTGGGTGCAGCACCAGCGGAGGTGGAGGAAGGGGTAAGTATAAAGATCGAAGAAGCTATTGAGGATATTGACGGCATAGAAGAGATTATTTCCTTCGCACGCGAAGGCATGGGAACAGTCCGGGTTGAGATTTCAACTGATTACGACACCCTGGAAGTTATGGATAAAATCAAGCTGCGCATAGATAGTATTTCTACATTTCCGCTGGAAACAGAAAAGCCGGTTATTGCTCGCGCAGAAACAACTCATGAAGTGTTATGGATTTCGGTCACTGGCGAGATTGGTGAGCGTAGTTTGAAGGAGTTTGCAAAAACTATCCGCGATCAAATAGTCAGCCAGACCATGGCGACTAAAGTACAGGTAGTGGGTGCGCGTACTTATGAGATCAGTATTTATGTTACTGAAGAAACCCTGAAAGAGTATGGGTTAACTTTGGCAGAAGTGGCTCAGGCTATCCGCAGTGGCTCCCTGGATTTACCGGGTGGATCTATTAAGACTGATGGCGGCGACATCCTGGTACGCACCAAGGGGCAAGCCTATACGGGACTTGATTTTGAGAAAATCATTGTGCGTACAAATGCTGATGGCTCGCGCCTTTTGCTGAGTGATGTTGCGCTTGTAAATGATGGTTTTATTGAGCGAGACCATTATTCCAGATATAACGGCAGTACCGCAGTTTCTATTCGGGTTTTGGCAGTTGGTGATCAGAGTGAATTAGAGCTTTCAAAACAGGTCAGGGAATATATAGATACTATTCAAACCGAACTGCCAGATGGTGTCGGAGTTGCGTATTGGGGTGATGTTTCTTATTACCTGAAAGATCGCCTGGATATGATGAATAAAAATTTGTTCTTTGGGGCATTATTGGTGTTTTCTCTATTAGCGCTGTTTCTGCGGCTAAAGCTGGCTTTTTGGGTAATGGTAGGTTTGCCGGTGGCATTCCTTGGCGCATTGTGGTTGATGCAAGTTCCGGGGGTTAGTATTAACTTGCTTAGTCTGTTTGGGTTCATTCTGGTTCTGGGAATAGTGGTTGATGATGCAATTGTTATTGGTGAAAGCGTCTACTCCAATATTCGTGAAAAAGGTCATTCCGAAGCAGCCGTAGTTGAGGGAGTAATGAAGGTT
>JALUWC010000338.1 GCA_027019885.1 Geoglobus sp. | reverse complement strand
GACCGCATCCGGACCATATTTCTTCCTGACTTCCATCATCTTCTTTGCTATTCTGTCCAATGCTTCATCCCAGCTCATCTTTCTCCACTTTCCATTTTCCTTTATAAGCGGGTATTTCACTCTCTTTGGACTTGCTTCGGTGAATCTAATACTTGCCCCCTTAACGCAAAGCTTCCCTTTGTTTATTGGATGATTTTCCCACGGCTCAATCCCAATCAACTTTCCATTCTTGACCTTCGCAAGAATGCCGCACCCAACTGCGCAGAAAGTACAGATTGTCTTGACATAGCTAATACCCTTTTCTTCCTCCTGGGCACTTGCCTTTACAAAGAAACTTCTGTCCCTTGTATACCCACCAACTCCGGCTGCCAGGAGAGTTAAAGCCGCTCCCGCCTTAACAAAATCTCTTCTGCTTATTTTCAAATCCAGCATGTCACACACCCACAAACTCTTTTGGGCCAATATATCATTATAATCCAATACAATAAAAAGGTTTCGCTGAGCAGAGATTGTGCTTAACACCGTTCAATCACAAATCTACTCAACAAAAAGCTCCACAATTTTTCTCCTTTTCACATCCACAAGCCCTCTGTTGCTCAGCTTTAGCTCAGGAAGTGTCACGAAGCTCATGAAATGAAGAACATTCAGGGGATTCTCAAAGTGCAATCCGGCATCCCTGAGAATATCCCTTAATTTTCTCATTTTCTCTGCGATTTTCGATGCGTTGTCTCCCATAACTCCTCCATAAGGTAAGGAGAGTTCTATGCTTTTCCCGCCCTGATACACAATCCCGCCTCCAATTTTGATCAGTCTGTTTATAGCTTTAGCAATCTCTCTGTCATCTATCCCGATTGCAATGATGTTGTACTCGTCAAATGTAACAGTTGAGGCAACAGCTCCTTCAAACTCCAGATCAGAGATGATGCCAATCACAGGATTCATGCCATGAAATCTGTCAGCAAGCACTGTCTTGCAGTGCTTTGACAGCCTTCCATTCTCAGCCTCAATTTCAGCGATCTTCATTCTGTTCACGGTTTCGGAAATCAATTCCATTGCCCTCACCTTATGACCTCCGTCTGGAAGCCTTATCTCCTCTCCATCAATCCTCTCAACGTTCATCACCGAAAGTTTTTCACCTGAAGTTTGCTTTTTCTCAGGAATTTCTCCTCCAACAAAAACAACCTCCGGGCTGAAATTTTTCAGATTTTTTAAAAGAGCAACATCAGCGTATCTCCCAGGAGCAAGAATCCCTATCTCGGTGTCTCTGCCATAAAACCGGGCAGGGTTCCAGGTTATCATTCTCAGGACATCGATTTCATCAACACCCATTTCAACAGCTTTTCTTGCGAGCATGTCCATGTAGCCTTCTTCAAGCTCAGCCGGCTCAATTCCATCGGAGACTATGGAAATCCACGATCTGCCAACTCTCCCATCTAAATTTTTCAGAATTCCAATGTCACTTCTTATCGAACCCTCTCTCACCATTACATGCATTCCGTATCTCAGCCTCTCAAGCAACTGATCCTGTGATATGGCTTCATGACAGGAATTGGAGAATACAGAGTATGCCTGAAGCTTGGCTTTCCTCATTCCTGCAGTGTGCCCAAGAATCTTCATGTCTCTCTTCAGAAAGAACTCTATCTTGTCGTGTGCCCATTCTTCCAGGCCAAGAATTGCATTCCAGGCAACAGCCTCACCCATTCCAAGGATGTTCCCGTTTGCAATTTTTAAAAGCTCCTCATAGTCAGTATCAAAGTTGGCGATCTCAAGGCTCAGATCCTGAGGAGTTATGAATGGCAGGAGCATGTAAACCCTGATATTGCATTCCTCTGCCCATCTCACAAAAAGTTCAAATCCTTTTTTGCCCATGGAGTTGAGAGCTGCATCTGGCTCAGCAAAAACAGATGTTGTGCCATGCTTTACTGCAATATTGGCGAATTCTGTAAGAGTTAGATAGTAATCGGGATGTGAATGAGCGTCAATGTAGCCGGGAACGGCATACATCCCCTTGGCATCAAAAACTTTCTCAGCCTTAACTCTCTCACCAACAGCTGCAATTCTGTCATGCTTTACAGCTATGCTCCCATCAAAAATCTCTCCTGTAACAACATCCACTATCTGACAGTTTTCTATCAGCAAATCCGCCTTTTCATTTCCAAGGGCAACAGAAATGAGATCTCTGTAAACTTCTGAGAGTTTGGAGCCGATCATGAATGAAAAAGCAAATTGATCACTATTAATTTTTCCATTATTTATTCTTTTCTAAAACTTTACTATGGTAAAGTGTGTGAGTTCATGGCGATATACCTACATGTCCCAACTTCCAAGAAATTGTACCGAAGCATCTCTAATTCTATCTCCAGTATCACATAAACTATTATCTAGCTTTTTTCTATTTAAATAATTTTAGATTTAATATGCTCTTTTATAATCTTTAAATCTTCAAAGTCGATTTTAGGAAAGTATATTTGAAATTCTCTCTCGATAAAATTATTAAAATTTGATCTAAAATAGTACCGCCCTCTTTTTCTCCTCCTAGTTATTAATCCCAATCTAATGAGTTTCTTTGGCGTATTTGAGTATATCGTACTTAAGGAGTACCCTATCCATTCAGCAATTTGATTATAGGTATATTCTTCTGGCTCTCTCACCATAAGAAATCTTAATATCTCTTTTTCAGGATTGGAAAGCTTATTTAACCTATTTACAAGCCTTTTGGCATGCTCTTTTACTTCTTTTGGTAAATTTTCAAATTCATCTTTTTGTTCTTTGTTTATTTCTTTAATGTTGCCATTAATTAAATCAAAAATAGCAGAAGGCTCAAATTCTACCTTTATTTTTCTTAAAATTTCAAGCTCTTCATTTAATCGTTGAATTATTCTTTCTTTTTCTCTTAGTTCAGCTTTTAGATTATCTATCTCCCGTTCTAATCTCTCTATTTTATCCATTTTTTTCTTTTTAGATGCAGTCAGTTCTTTAATTGATTTTATAATCTCTTCACTGATTGTCTTTAAAGTTGGACTCTTTACTTCGCCCAAGGTAGGTGTATAACCTGCGTGAAAAGTCCTCCTAAGTCTAATATGAACTGGTCTGCATATTTCACCGTAATAAAATATACATTCTCCTACTTCTATCGAGGAAACCAAGTTACCAACGTCTTTAGGGGGCAATGGAAGTATTTCTTTATAGACTTTTAAATCAGAAGGATGTACAACTTTATGTAGAAATAGAATTTCTGCCTGAGTTAAAGCATCCTTCTCAACTTTAGCAGATCTCTGACTTACAACTATTGCTCCCAGACCCCTTTTTCTTCCTCTAAGGGCTATTTTAACCAAAACTTCTTTTAAATCAGTTCTTATTCCTTGGGGTATAAATTCATGAGCCTCTTCAAGGATAATTTCGTATGGTTTTCTATATTTCCCGGCTAAATCCCAGATTCTTTTAAAGTAATTAAGCAGCAATTTATACGTATCCTCATATAAAAATCCACTGACATCTAAAATTACAGGAACGTTTTTAGAAAGTGATACTTCTGCTATTTGTTCAGCATGCTCTACGTCAATCTCTACGTCAACGTTTTCTGACTTTCCAACAACTAAAATCTCATACTTCTCCTTCAATCCCCAGTATTCTCCGTCTATATCGACTATTGTTAAAGGGAAATTGAATTTAAGCAATTCTTCCAAAAGAACAGCAGCAGTGTTAGTTTTTCCAGAGCCTCTAATTCCAAGTATCGCTATGAATCTCCCAATTACGTCTTCTAACTTCAATTGGAGGTCATCGGAAATCTCTAAAAAACTCATATAATCACTACTGTTCCTCATAATACTTGATCTGCACTTTCCCTGCCTCCACTATACCTCTTGACGTTAAAGCCACTCCATCCTGTGACTCAACGACTAAGGATTCATTTTCTAAATCAGATAGGGCGCGATTAATTTGTCTTGTGCTTTTACCCTTTACCCATCGTTTGATGTCTCCTCTTTGAATTGGATTTGGATGTTTTTGTAGCAAGAGTATTAGAATTTGCTCTTTGGCTGTCATTTTTGGATTTAGGATCACTAATTCTCCTGAAATCTCCTCTACTAGTGGAATATGCATTTTGGAGATGCTATTTATCATCCTCAGAACCTCTTTTTGTTCTTTAGCTAAATACAATCGTAGAAACTCGCTTACTATCCAATCACATGAGGTCACAGCAAAAGTGGAGTCGATGTAGTTGGGTGATACTTCGCTGTTTATGTGTACCGCACCCCTTTTGCTCCGAAGTGTATACAAGGTCAGTGCAACCTTTGGGAGTAGTATTCTTATCGAGATATGTTCATCTTTTTCCGGGATTCTTTCCAATTTTCTACAAATTTCATTAAATTTAGGTTTTTCAGGGATTTCGCCAAAAGCAATATCTGATAAAATCTGGAAAGTAATCTCTACAAATTTTCCAGCTTTGGTTAATGTTAATTCATAGTTCTGTGCATAATAGGCGGCTTTAATTCCCTTATATTCCTCCAACAAGATTCTGAAAAGTTCTTTGTTTATAGTTTGTGGAAGGTCGTCTAAGAGTTCGACTAACATCAGTCTAAACCTCCGATAAAGATTCGATATATTCTATTCCACTGGCGGAAATTTTCCAAGCTTTTAAACCATCCTTCTTTTCGTTACATTCAATAAAATAGCCTTTATTCTTAGCTTGTTTAGCGATAATATCACTAAGATTTTTTGGCAAACTGAGTCTGCCTTCTTCATACATCTTTTCGATGTCTTTTACATTAAAAGGGTCGACACCTTTATACTTGTAAAGGTAATATGCCATGCCGACGACTCTATCACCATGACTTTCTAATTTCTTTTGTTTAATAAATTCAAAAGGTGACATTTCTTTTTCTTTAGTAAGCTCTTGGTACGTTGCATATCTTCCGATAATGCTTTCCAAAATCTCCACGATGTCTTTAAGGATACTCTTCTCAGGCTCATTGAGTCCTTCAATTTTCGATTTCAATTCACTGAGCCTAGTTTGTAAATCATTCACTTTAACCACCTTCAAAATCAATATATGGTGCGATATATGCAAAACTTTTGCCTTGTAATACTCTCTTCAGTTCCCCTTTCTTTACTAAACCCTTCAAAGCCATGGATACTGCATTTGGTGTTATATCAGTCTTACCAAGTTCTTTGAGTTTATTAAAACACTGTTTACTGCTTTTAGGCTCATCGAAGAATCCGTTAATTCTCAACTCAACCAATATCTCCGGTACGCTCTTTCCTTCCGTTGTAATGACTGCACTCTTGGAACCAGAAACAAGGTTCACTTTGATTTGCTTAAAGAAGCTGTTGGTGAATCTCCATACATCATCGAACGTTCCTTCTATTTTAGCTTCCAAATCCCCATACTTTATAGCTACCTTGAGAGAGTTGGTAGTCATGCTCATTCTTTTTCACCCACCTTCTCCAGCAGTTTGTCCAAAAATAACTCTAAATTGACTGTGGATATCTTATGTTCGCCCCTAGCTACCTGTTCGACCAGACCTTCATCTCTGAGGTCTTTTAATCTAGCAGAAACAACACGCTCATCTATATTTAAAGCTGCAGAAAGTTGTTTGTTCGTTGCTGTATCTGTCTCCACTAATTCAAGTTTTTTTGCGAAGAATTTTCCAATTAAGTAACAGGCTATTAATTCACCTTGGCTAAGTCTACGCCTCTCACAGACGATGATTGGGGTCCCATCTCTTTTGACCTTTACGACCTTTTTTACCTTAGGTATAAGTTTCTCAAATTCTTCTTCGTCGTCATATATCAGCTCTTTTAATTTGCTTTTTTCCATAATACAAATTACACATAAATCACTATAAATACTTTTCGGGGAAGGGATGATTTGATGTGGATAACGTATCAAGTTGGAATTATATATCCCACGAGTTAAATGACTTCATTACCTACATTAAGTGTAAGTTTAAATGGTAATCTTTTGGGAGGTTTTTTAGTGACTATATAATAACTGTGTAATCCTAACCTTTTTTTACCAGTACTATACGCATACTGAGCTTTTTGGGAGTTTATTTAACTATTTTTTATTTAGAAATACACTATTGAGATATTCACAGTAAACGAAACATTTATAAACTCTGACCTCATCCTAAGTCTCAAGGTAATAATAATGAAGATACCAGTCGTTTCAGGACAAAAAATTGTAAAAGCCCTTATAAAAGCTGGTTTTGAGATTGTTGGCAGAAAAGGAAGTCATGTAAGACTTAAAAAGAGAACTATAGAAAAAACTCGCATTGTTGTGGTTCCGCTTCATCCGATTGTGGCTAAAAATACGCTATTCTCGATCATGCGACAGTCTGGAATGAGCAAACAGGAATTCATTGAGCTACTTAAAAAAGCTTGAAAAATGCAAAAGTTAATAAGACAAAAAAGCAATTTAATAGTCATGCAATTCACAGCAACAATAAAAAAGGACGATGAAACTGGTTTATATGTCGCATGGTGTGCTGAGCTGGATATCGCAAGTCAGGGTGAAAGTGTTGAAGATGCGCTGAATAATCTTAAAGAGGCTATGGAGCTTTATTTAGAGGATGAGGATGCGATGTTTCCAGATGAAAATGTGCTCATTTCTGTGATTGAAATCCCTGTTAAACAAGCTAAAATCAAGCAATAGAATCAGGTATTGACCTCACTTCAGAACGCTGAATGATCTGTTGTATGTTATTTCCGATGGAATAAATTGAAAAATAAAAAAATTAGAGCCTTCTGAAGTAATACCAGTACCTCTTCTTATCCCCCGGTCCCTTTATCTCGAGAATGTCCCACGTCACCTTATCTCCAATTTTCAGTTCCTCATAGCTCTCATCGAACATCATCCCGCTTATCTGGAATCCATTCTCAGGATAGTTGCCGAACCTTGCAACTGCTATGATGAATGGAGCGTAGTTCTCGACAATAATCGGTGCTCCAAGCTTTAACTCGGTGAAGGCATAAAGCTCTCCCTCCTCAGGCACCTTCACCCATTCAAGCTCATTGCTGCTGCATGAGGGGCAGATTATCTGAGGTGGAAAGATAATCTTCCCGCATTTCATGCACTTCTGTCCTGTAAGCTCTCCATCTGCCAGATTTCTGTAAAAATCATAGATTCCAGTTGCATCCGGCCCATCTGGCTCCTGCTGATCCCAGAGATCAATTATCGGTGAGAGGGGAACACTGTCAGGAAGTTCAAGAGTTCTTCTTGCCATTTTATCACCTCCCGAACTTGACATCATTTCTCTTCTTGAGGCTGTATGCCATAATGTGGTGCAATTGCGCCATTCCACTCAGGTTATGTGCTATGCCAATTTCTGCTCCATCAACGTATCTCTCCTTCGGCACCTCTCCCCTGAACTGCATCACTATCTCCCATGCCTGTCTAACGCCTGTCGCGCCAAGAGGATGCCCGTTGGAAAGCAGTCCTCCTCCGGGATTGACGGCAACCTTTCCGCCTATGTAGCTCTCCCCTTCTTCAATGAACTTGCCACCCTCGCCCTTCCTGCAGAATCCAAGCTCCTCATACTCAAGTATCTCGCTTATTGTAAAGCAGTCATGAACCTCGGCTATGTCAATATCATCAGGGGTGATGTTCAGCATACCATACAGATCCTTTGCAGCCTTTCTTAGCCCAATCCAGTGACTCATGTCTCCCATCTGGTTTGTTGTATGGGCATAATCAACATGTTGCACTCCACCAGCGATCCAGACTGGGGTGTCTGTTAGCTGCTTTGCCTTTTCCTCACTTGCCAGAATCAAGGCTGATGCACCATCGGTTATTGCAGAGCAGTCGAAGAGTGTTAATGGCGGTGCAACCATTCTCGATTCAATGACCTTTTCAGCAGTCACCTTTTTCTGAAACTGGGCATATGGATTGTAGGAGCCGTATTCAGCGTTCTTCACTCTAACCAATGCAAGCTGCTCCCTTGTCGTGCCAAAGTCGTGCATGTGTCTTTGTGCAACTAAAGCAAAGAACGGAGGAGCCGTAAATCCGTTAGCCCCGTCAAACTCTCTGTTTCCAACATTTATCATGCTTGACTGGCTGAAGCTCATGAACTTGGTGTTCATTTTTTCCACTCCAACAACCATGGCAATGTCGCTCAATCCCATTGCAACAGCCAGCCATGCATACCTTATTGCTGCCTGACCGCTGGCGCATGCAACCTCGGTTCTTGAGATAACTCTTTTCACCTCAATCCCAAGTAATTCAGCGACAAGAGGGGCAACATGGGTCTGGTTCACCCATCTCTCTGGCTGAGCAGCACCAACAATGAGCGAGTCAATCTCCTTCTTGTCGAGGTTGGGCACATCATCAAAGGCGGCCTTTCCAGCCTCCTGAACAAGATCCTTCCAGCTCGCCTCCCTAACTCCAAATTTTGTTATGCCAGCTCCAACAATCGCAACATTCCTCATGCTATCTCCCCCTGAATTCCGGCTTTCTTCTGTACATGAAAGCCTGAACTCCCTCGGCTATATCATCTGTCGTTGCGATGTTTCCTCCTGAGACAGCCTCCATGAAAAGCCCGGTTCTGAGATGATGGAGGTTGCCGTAGTACATGGTTCTCTTCAGGAGTTTGTAGGCTAATGGCGGCCCTTCAGCAAGCTTTAGAGCTATTTCCTCAAGCTTCTGCTGGAACTCTTCTGGCTCGGCAATGTAGTTTGCGATCCCCCACTCATAGGCTCTCTCAGCATCTATGTTTTCCTTCATCATGATCGCCTGCTTTGCCCTCGACATTCCTACAAGAGAGACAAGCCTCTGCGTTCCACCCCACCCCGGAAAGAGACCGAGATTCAGCTCTGGCAGAGCAAGAAATGCCTTCCTGCTCATCACTCTCAAATCGCATGCAAGTGCAAGCTCAAATCCTCCTCCAAGAGCGGGGCCATTTATTCCTGCAACAACAGGTTTTGAGAGAGTTTCTATCTTTGTGAAGACCTTGTGACCCTTCTCGCTGAACTCATGCATCACATCAGCCTTTCCCTGAGCGAACACAGCCATGTCCGCACCTCCGCAGAAGTTTCTGCCCTCTCCCGTTATAACTATGCATCTCACGTTCTCATCTTCCTCAAAC
>JALUWC010000337.1 GCA_027019885.1 Geoglobus sp. | reverse complement strand
CAGCCCTGCTGTCCATTTTTGCAAGCTCCATGGCTCTTTCAGCAAATTTTTCGGGATCAAAATCAAATCTTCTCGACTCATGATACTCGTAAGCACTTCCACCATCAACAACGGCCTCAACAAAAATTCCGGCGTAGCTTTCCTTTTCCTCATAATCTACTCCACTTGAATTCTCAATCCTTCTGACAGTCTCCTCAACATAGAAGTGGGCTGAGGAGATGCCTTCAACTTCCAGAATCTCTCCAATCTCCTTCATTCTGCTCTCATCAAAATCATCCAGCTTCACTCCAAACACCCTGACATTATTGAGCCTCTTTCTTTCCGGAAACTCCTCAAGCTTCTCTTCAGAAACTCTGGCAATTTTTACAGCTTTTTCAGCAAGATCGCCATCAATTGTTTTACCAGAAACCATCGCAGCCCTTCCATCCTTGATAACTCTCAAAGCCTTTCCAGAATCGTCTTTCTCCCCGATCATCTTTATTTTTCCGTTTTCTATTGACACATATCTGTTCCTGACCCGTTCCTCGTAAATTTCCCATCCATCCGCATTTATGTTCATCATTCTCCCCCCACAAAAGCGGTGATCAAAGCGAAAGGCCCTCCATCTGATACAGGCACAAGCTGTCCCGCCTTTCCACAGAATCCGGGAGAGAAGGAAACATCTTTTCCAAGCCTTATGTCCCTCAGAATTTCGAGAGTTTTCCCTGAAAGCGACACATCTCTGATCATGCTCTTTATCTCTCCGCTCTCGATCAGATAGCCGTACTGGGCGTTGAAATGAAAGTACCCAGTTGCGGGATTGGTCTCCCCACCTCTCGAGCCGTAAAGCACAACACCGCTCTTTGCTTCCTCCAAAAGCTCCTCAAATGAGTAATCTCCACCCTCAATGTAGGTGTTGCTCATCCTGACAATCGGAATCTCAATTCCATCTGACCTGCCGTTTCCCGCTTTACCGCCAACTCTCTTTGCAGTCTCCCTTGAGTTCAGAAAGCTTTTGAGAACGCCTTTCTCGATTACTGTCTTTTTCTCAGCCCTGTATCCCTCATCATCAAATGGGAAATAGCCAAATTCAGGAAGTGAAGGATCATCAACAACATTCACATTCTCATCTGCAACTCTCTCACCAATTCTGCCCTTCAGCACGGACGAATTCTGGAGAACATGATCCGCTTCAGCCGCATGTCCAAATGCTTCATGAATGAATACTCCCGTAAGTGAGGGATTCATTATGACGTTCATTCTTCCCGATGGGGGAGAGTCTGCATTTGACAGTTTAACGGCAATCTCACTGATCTTTTCAGCCTCATCAACTGCTGATAGAGCAATCTCATATCCCCCTGCCCTCATGTGCCTTTCAGCATAGAACTGAAGGGTTTTTCCCCTTGCAAATGATTGCATCACAACTCCACATCTTGGTACCTGAACAAAAACCTCTCCTCCGGATGAGTTCTCGATCCTCACACTTTTAACCGATTCAATGTAAACAGCCCTTCTGCTCACAACTCCATCTGCCTTCAGCCTTTCATCGATGTCCTTTAAGAGATTGGCCTTCTCCTCCACGTCAACACCGTCAAAATCCTTTTTCTGCTTTAGAATGAATCTCCCTTCAAATGCCCTGTCATCTATTTCGGAATTTCCACGGTGTATCGCCAGCTTCTCCGCCCTCTCAAGCCCCTCCTTTACATCATAGTCTCCAGCAGCATACCCCCAGAAACCGTTCTTCAAAACCCTGAAGGATTTTCCTGCGAATCTTGAGAGCCTCGGTTTCTCAAACCTGCCGTTTTCTAGGGAAAGCTGAAAGGTGTAGGACTCAATCTCCCTGATCTCATAGTACATGCCAACACCTCTCAGCTCAGGGATATAACCTTTCTTCTTGACTCAATCGCCCTTCCATCAACCTCACCCATGAGCTTTCCCGGCATCAATGCTTTTCCAACTCCAACAATGCCTGAGTTGAAATAGACAGCAACATCATTCGGTCT
>JALUWC010000336.1 GCA_027019885.1 Geoglobus sp. | reverse complement strand
CAGAAATTCCGAATAGTTTTTCAAGAGCTCCGAGTTTCTCTCTCACAAATTTAATTTTCTCATCCGCATCTATCCTAACAAATTTTCTTTCGACTTCTCCGAGATCCTCTTTGAGCACTTTAAAACCAAGTTTCTCTAAAACACCAGAATTTGCCAGCCTATAAAAATGCGCTCTGAGTACTCCTCTTATACTCGAACCCGGAATTACGGGAATCTCCTTGATTTCACCATTTACTTCTCTTTTTACCTTTATGACGGGGTTATCTACACCAAACCCCAAAGCCTTTTCTGACCCAATGTGCAACGGGGACAGTGTTTTAATTCTGCAATCCAGAACATACCTCGCCTTTAAAGCTTCGTGCATACATCCTCACCCAGTTCAGAACGTACATAATAAACTTTAATCACATATTCGAGCAACTTTTTCAGTTCTTCTTTTGCGTCCTTCCAATCGCTCTGAATTTTCTCAACTTCTTCCCTTAGCCTCTTGAAAAAGGTCACGGTGTCATCACCTTTATTTCTCGCAACCATGTAGCCAACAGACATGATATACTCATCCTTTCCTTCGGATTCCTCAATTAATTCCAGAGCTTTCCTGAGGAAAGTTCTCGTTACCTTTCCACTTTCTTCACCTTTAACTACCTCAATTCCATCCAAAAGTCTGCAGGCAAGCTCAACCCTACCTGTCATCACCCTCCACCTCCAAAATGCTATTCTCATAATGCACAGGATGGTTGAAGAATACCCAGTCAAACCAAGGATGCTTCAATTTCTTCAATTCCAACCTTGCGAGTGTTTCAGCGTTCTGCTCCGTTATTTCAAAAACACCCGCAGAGCCTGGAGCAGCAACATTCGCGAGGACAAAATGGCTACCATCCTGTTTTCTTTGATATCTAATACTTTTTACCCTCCTTTCAACCTTCAAAACCTTTTCAGCTTTCAAATCCTCTGTTCCCGCTGTGAGATACGTGTAAGTTCCGTAAAACCCATCAACATTAAGAATTTCAGAGATCTTTTCAAATCCTCTCTCTATTTCATTCTCCCTCTTTGTTATGAAGCTGTCTTCGTCAAATTCCTCAGCAATTGTAAGTTTTACGAGACCCATCCCCCTCGACTTCCAAGCCCCAACTCTTATCTTGCCCTCAAATGCTTTTGCAACGTCCTCGTCACAGTAAACTGCAAGTCTGAAATCCTGGTTGTCTTTTATAGCTGTGAATCCGTAAAGCATCTCCTTTTCCGAAGTTTTGAGCCTTTCCTCTATCTTCACCCTCGTAAGTTGAATTGTGGGTACATCAACAAAGCTCTGGCCATCAAAGGTTGCCGAACTTTTTTTCCATCCAATTTTCCGAACTTCTTCAACTCTGTCGGATCTAACACTTCCTTTCCAAAACATCCCCTCAAGGAACATGAAAAGCAATTGATCCTTCTTATCGTAGTCACCACTTCTCGGCTCGCAAACCGTCTGGAGGTCGGGAATGCCAGGTGAACTCAAGATCCATTTTCCAATAACTGCATTTGTCAGCTTTATATCTCCGTCGACCCACAGTCTTTTATAGGGGCAATTTTCTTCTTTGCAGTTTGAGCAGTCGGGCAACTTTTCAAGACTGTTGATGTTCTTACAGTTTCCAATGGACTCGTTTATGTTGTTCAAAACTATTTTTCTCGCAACTGCACCGACAATTGAGGATGCAGGAATGTATTTGGAGCCTGCAACGAAACTTGTTTTTCCTTTTTTCGAAACTACACACACGGGTTCGAGAGTTCTCAATTCAACCAAGTAGACTTTTTTCATGAGCCTCCCTCCACAAAACTGCGAAATTCCTCATCAATTTCTACGTCTTCAATTAAACCGAGTCCCCTCGAGCCAAAGCCTCCGACGCTGTCGAACCTCAGGTAGTTTATTGCATAGTACAGCAACTTTGCCTCATCTTTTGTTAACTTAATCGTCGGTTTAATGGAGAATTTTACTTCTTCGAGTTCATAGAAAGTGTAGGAAAAAAGATGTCCGCTCATGACTGAAGAAGTGTTTGAATCGATTTTTATTCCATATCTGTAATTTTTCGTAGCCCCATTCACACCCTCAAATACAATCTGAATTTTACCCTCTTTATTTCCCTTTCCGAAGATATTACCATCTTTTGCATTCAAATTTGGTTTTAGAGATTTCAGAACTTTTATTGCGGATTTTCTCAGCAATCCTCTCAGACTGCTTGCAGTGTACTTTATGGGGATAGTATCCAAATCGACATTTTCGCCCGTTCCACCACCGACCCGTAATTTTCTGACTTTCAAAGTAACCTCGATTTCTTTCACCCATCCCATGCTAACCACCCAGCAGAATTATGGAGACGGTTTTTCTTAACTCACTATCCTCAACCTTAGAAGCTTTTTCAGCGAGAATTCTGATCACACTTGATATGTCCAAGTGCTTAAATTTGAAATCACCAATTTTGAACTTTCCATGAATCTCATACAGCTTTTCAAGTGCTTTGCGCTCATCACTCTCCTTACTTGCTCTCGCCATTTTGAACAGGAGATTTATGCACGCATCAACCTGTGAGGGCTTTTCTTCACCAAAAACTCTCTTAACCCAGTTAGGAGAAACTCCAACCTCAACAAAGAACTTGACCTCCTCCACGAACTCTAAGAATTCCCTCCCGCTCATCGGAAAAGACGTGAAGTTCTCTAAGGACTTTAATTCTTCCTCTGTCGGAATTTGATCGAATTTTTGCATGTAAATATATATCTCTGAACCAAACTTTCCCTCTGAATCCTGTTTCGACTTTCTTTTGGCAATTTTGACCATTTTACCCAGCGTATCTGAAACCAGCTTGATGGGCATTTTGCTGTTGACAATAGCTACACCCATCGAAACTCCGAGGGGGAAAACGGATAGTCTTTGATAGGCTTCTTTTTCGTAACTGTCCCCCCTTTCCCCGAGAAGTTTCTGAACATTCCTCCTGAAGGCTCTAATAAATGTGAAGACGTAAGCGGGATCAAGTACAACGAAGAAATCGTCTCCTCCTATGAAGATAATGTCAAATGGAGCTTCAAGTTCGTAGAATTCACCACTCCGGTTATCCAACAGCTCGGCAAATATCTCCATCTCTTTGATCAAAATATCCGAAAAAGCTTCAACTATTGACCCTTCAATGACGTTCTCAAAAATTCTCGAAATTTCTCTGTAAGCTGCCGGAGATTGTGCAGTTTCTTTTATCTTTCCGAAGTTGTCTCCATCACCCTTAATAAAAGCAACATCGTAAACATCTCCCTCAAGTCTATCCCCGTAAAGGGTGTAAAACGGTTGCCTGCCCAAATGATCCCATGTGTCAACCGATCTTATGAGAATTTCTTTAACTTCCTTGGATTTTAACTCAGCAAGGACCTTACTGCTTTTGAGCTTATCTTCGAATCTTCTTCCAACCTTTTTCCATATCTCGGTCTCGATAAGTTCCTTTTCCCCAACTGTTCCAGTCTCAACGTCCACTTTAAACAACAAACTTTCCCTTTTCCGCTTGTGCTCTTTGACGGCAATTTCACAGCGCTTACAGATCAATACCTTCTCATCTCCATCAATTATTTCACTTTCTCCGGGATATTCGTAGCAGTACTTGCAAATTTTCGCAACCGGAATGTCCAGTTCTTCACTTCCATCTTCCTCAACTTCCAGAAAATGCAGCACCCTAGCAACAGCGGACCCGAACTTCCGATTGAATGCATCTCTCTCATCGCTCCAGAGAAATTCTGGACCGTATTTCAGCTCCCCAAGTTTATATTTAAAAAAGTGCTTTTGTGGGAGCTTCGGTCTGACAACCAAAGTGCGCTTCCTAAAGATTTCCGAGATTTCTTTTGCAATGTCTTTGTAGTAGCTCGCAGGAATTATTGCGAGCATCGAACCTCCTTTCGCGTAAACGATGCTTTCAGGTGCAAAAATACGTGCAAGTTTCCCGCTAACCTCCCTCAATACGTTTTCGAGCAGTGCGCTTGCTCCGGAGATATACTTTCTATTATCTGAAGCCATAACAAATCTCTGGATCCCCGCTATTTCCATGCAAAGGATTCCTACTTCAGGTTCAAAGCCAAAAACCTCTTTTGGGTTAAATACAACTCTGTCCGCTTTGAAAATCTCATCCATTTTTAGTGGCAGTATTCTTATGTCATTCAAGGTATCTCTCTCACCTCTTAAGAATTCCACAAGATCTTTTATGTTTCTCTTATCTTCCTCGTTGAGGTTCTGTTCCAGTTTTTGAAGCATCCAGTCATAGATCTGCACGAATTGCGTTCCCACAATTCCTCTATCTACAACCGCAACTTTGTCGGCAAGAGCTACGACCCACTCAAGCTTAGTTTTCGGCTTCAACTCTTCAGCAAGCTCTTTTCTGTAGTGATGTCTCAAAACACAGAGGGATACGTCCTCAGCTATACTCCCAAAACCTAATTTTGTGAGGATCTTCTTTGAGTACTCGTAACCGCGCTTACTGTGTTCCACTGGGGGATGTTTTCCGATGTCGTGGAGAAGTGACGCGGTCCTGACAACCTCTTTCAGTCCTTCCTCAGTACTGAGTAACTTTGACATCTCCCCCTGATATTCCGAGCTGAAATCTGAACCCTTTCTATACAGGTCAAGAGCCATCGCAACCGCTATTGCTGAAGTCAGTAAAGCGTGATCAGCAATACTCGAAAAGAATCCCGGAAATCTTGTGTCTGCAGGTAGATCATCCATTGTGGCAATGGTTCGTGACAATTGGTCATTAAATTCTCTCAGACTGTCATATTTTTCGCCTATTTCCTCCAAGATTTTCTTACCAACTTTGTAGTATTTGGCCGAGACTTCGAGAGTAAGAGGATTAATTTTTGGCATTTAGACCCTCCTTCAAACCGTTTTTTAGTTAGGGATTAGAATATATAATTCTTTTTAGATGTTTTACTTTTCAGGACTTTCCAACCATCTCTTAATTTCTTTCTTAGCATCTTCAAGCCATTGAACGTATATCTTACCTCCCACAAATTTTATCAGAGTGTATTCTCTCAGAAAACCACTATGGGCAAAGAAATTCCGTTTGATATTGCTGCTTCCGTAGGATCTGTTTTCATCTATACGAACCTCGCATTTCTGATGAGAATAAAGGTTTGCGTAAAGTTTCTCTTCCTCTTCTGAAATCTTCCTATTTTTCAGCGCTCTGGAGACAGTCATTTTAATATCCTCAACATCTCTCCCGAGAAAATACTCATTCACTCCTATACCGAGATTCTTTTTCGAATATACTTTCCTGAAATTCTCATAAATCTCATCAATTTCCGGATCTCCAAGATTTTTGGCAAATTTCTGGATGCTTCTATAGAGGGCAAGAGAATAGAACGCATTTGCAACGTTAACACCGTCTACCGGTAACCTCGCTCTCTTTTTAACTGTGTTCTCCACTGGCTCAAGCAAAGTTTTAACAAACTCTGAAACTCCTCTTTCGATCTCATCAACCTCAGCGCTCATCTCTATCAAATCGAAGAACGCCAAGGGTGTGTTGAATCTTATTGCATTGAAAGCCATGGTCAGTTCCTTGTAAAGAGATCTGAACCGACTTTTAACAAGATTATATTCCTTATTTATCTCCCCAATTCTCAGACTAACTTTTTCGGAAGATTTATCACGTTTTACTAAGGTATCAACATCTGCATTTGGCAATGAAAAAAAGGCTTTGACATCCAGATCCTGAATCTCGACAACATGGCTACCTTCCCCAATGATCGGGGAAAAAATCTTGAATGCCTTGACTTTATACTCCTCCTGCAAAATGTTTTCCAGCTTTCTGTAAGTGAGATATCTTTTAGCTGCCTCCAACAAACTTACAGGATACAGGTTGAAGCCGGTGGAGATGTCAATGTAAAATTTATCAGGCTTTTGATTGAGGATATACAAGAATATAGACGTTATCACCCCTTCAACATTACCTTCAAATTTCCAATTACGAAAGGTCCCAATTGCTGGTAAAACAGCCGGTTCAAAATCTGTGACCCTTTCCTCAAGGAGGTCACAGAATTCCTGTAATGTTATATCTGTCAGAAATGACTCTGGAACGAAAATAACCAGTTTAACATCTTCCCCTTGCTTTTCCAGATGTTCTCTAACTGCATCTGAGCAAAGATAGCTTCTATATTTTTCACCTTCAATAATGAAGTCGTTTTGATAATATCTACTGGGATCTCCCGTGATCTGAAATATGGGTATCATCATCTCACCAGACACTCCACCAATTTTTTGCCAAAATCTGTCACCTTGTCACCTTCAACCAGCCCGTGGCGTACAAGCATTTCCCTCTCAGATGCTGCTAGCGAACTCAAGTCTGCTCTGTAAATCGCTTCGATTATTCTCCTCACATAGTCCTCAGATATAGGTATTGTCGGAATCCTTACGACCTTGTAATCTCTGGGAAACATAAGTGAATTGAAGTACTTCTCCTTTTCTTTGTAGATTTCCAGTTTCTCCTCGTCGCTATTAGAGTGGTACATTCTTTCGATGTCTGGTCTTAGATTTTCCAGTATCTCATTGACTAATTTTATGTCCGGCGAAACAACATGAAAAATTCCATCTACATTCAGAAACTGTCCGAGGATAGACAGGGTAATGCACATGTTTTTTCTCCCGCCTGCGACATTCAGGTAAACAATATCGGATTCAAACTTCTCTTTCTGTCTCCTGATAGCTTTTCCTGCTATTTTCATGAACTCAAAGTTCTCGTTTTCTGTTGTTACGTCATCAAAGGGAACTTCAAGCCTGTGTATTCTCGTTCTCTCGTATTTTTGCTTCATGGCAATTCTGATAAGCTCGTATCCCTGTTTCACTCTTTCCTCGTTGGTTGTTATGATGACAAGGTCTCTAACTCCTCCGAAGTGGTCCACAAAAGCCGTAATAACAGGAGGGCTCAAACCGAGTGGTGCTATAACAGCAACATTCATATTGGAATTAGTTGATTTTAAAATTTAAAGTTTGTGATTCCAAGACTGCTAATAAATAAAAGTTGACTTAGTAGTGAATGAAAGGAGATATTCGAGAGCGCTGAAAGACTATTTACAGATTTCAGCAGGGCGATCAGGCTGTCAGTAATTTTCCACGACTCAGGAAAAATTTTCTATCAGAGACCGTGGAATAGGCTATCCTTCAGAGGTCACGAGTACCTTTCCACTTTTATTACTGACTACTTTTTTAAGGAACTCATAAAGTTTGAGCTTAAAAAGGTTGAGAATCTCGATATAATGCGAAACACTTGCATTTTCGCCGTCTTCTTCCATCACCACGCCATGAACGTCAGACTGAGGGCTCCAAAGGTTGACGAACGGGATGTTGAAAACGGGATAAAGATGTTTGGAAGGTTCTATGATGATGTTGAATCGATGCTGAACGGCAGTGAAATCGATGCCCTCGACAGAGCTTTGAGGCTCATTGCAGAAAGAAGGGGTGCAATTGCGAACAGCACTAAGAGGTACGTGGATGAGGTGGTTAGAAATGTCTGGTTTAATTTAAACAAGAATGCAAAACTGAAAAAACTGGCTTACCTGAATCAGGATGCTCTGATTGTTTCCGACAACATCTCAGCCCATGAAAACAGAGGGGGAGGGAAAAGAAGGTTTTTGAAGGTTATGGAGGAGTTCAGAGAGCTGTATCTAAAACCCTTATAAAATGAGGACCCATTTTTAATGTGCCTTTTGATGAGGGACTGGACTCCTACTTCCAAAAGCAGTTAAGAATCTGAGGGAACATGGAGCACAGAATCAATGGGAAGGGTTCAGCATCGTAAAGGAGTGGATGGGGAAGGAAAAGGTGGCTTGATGCGAAAAAATTAAAAATTATCCTACCTGACCTTTGATAAGTTTAATAACCGTTGAGTATCTCCCAACACAGAAAAACAGAAGACCGGCAAGATCCACCTTCAGCAAAGTTATAAAGGAGTTTGTCAGATTTTATCTTTTGTGATTTGAGACCTCTGTTAACCTGAGAATTCCAAAGCCACCCAAAACATAGTCTTCTACAGGTACACGACTTCCCGGCACTGCACAGACAACTGCTGAACTGATTCGATGTCCTGTCCCACCCCCAGACCATTCCAGACCCACAACAGGTTCTATCTCCCCTCTAAATGTCTCTTTTAATTCAATACTCTCTAAATTCAAATGTGCTAAAACTATGCTGGTAATTTCTATCACAGGCTCGTTGACATCCAACTCAATTTTAAATTTTCCAAAAAGTTTTTGATTTTCAGATCTAAAACCCACTGGTTCAAGGGTTAATTTACCAAAACCATAGTTTCTTTCCCCTCCAACGAACAACAGATTCAGAATATCTTTTTTAAAAAGAGCATAGGTTTCAATATCTTCATTTTTGAGGATTATCTTTAGATCATCATTTTCTTCAACTACATCAACTTCATAGACTCTTTTTCCTTCGTTATCTTTTGCTTTAGTGTTACTCTCATTTACAAAAAGATAGCCAGCCCAGTAAACTTGAGTAAGGTTTTTAGAATCATCGTTCAAGCGAATCTTATTTTGAATGTACTCAAACTCGTGTAAACTTCCCTCTTCTGCGGTCTTTGTTTGTGATTCCAGTGCAGTGGAAACAAAAGAGCCCACAAACGTCTGCTCAAACCATTCCTTCGATTTATTTCCAAATTTTATTCCTTTATCGGTATATTCTGGTAAAAAGACAAGATAGTCATTAATTTCGTATTCGCTTAGATTGGAACTCGCTTCATTTTTCTTTATAGCTGGATAAAAGTATGTTGTTCTAATGTTTTCCCTAACAAAATTCCCAACAGCCTGATAATCTTCCGGGGCTGGATTATCGAATAACGCTCTTGTTAAATTGGCTGTAATGGCTCCCCACATTGCTCTGCCAGTAATGTAATAGCGGGTTGTTTTCAGGATGCCTGTTTGCTTGTATCCGATATGAATTGGTGATTCTGCTTTGAATATAGTGAGATAGCATCTCCACGACATGGTATCACTTCTGCAGGGCTTTTGCTCTATATCTTGCATATATGAGCATTCTCTCAAGAAGTTGTCTTCCGAGGAGCGTTTTTTGAATGCTATCTGATATGCTTAAGGTTATCTCTCTTA
>JALUWC010000335.1 GCA_027019885.1 Geoglobus sp. | reverse complement strand
CGGCCAATTCTGCGTCCAGTTCTCCGACGATTTCCTGAAGTCGTAACCGGCGGAGGGCTTCGTTTATGCTCACGCCTGTTTCTGATGCATATGCCTGGGCGTCATATAATAGGGGGTTCTTCTCATCCACTGTTTCATCACCCCCTTGTGCATTCACACCTGCAAATAGCAGCCCAGCCACCAGCACTACAGCCAGTAGCGCCGGTATTCCTGCCTTTAACCACCTGCTCTTCATTCCTTTCACCTCCTCTTTTTTCTTTTTCGAGGAGGCGCCTCCCCAGGCCACTAGAATGCTATTTCTGCTATAAATAATTTATAGAACAAACTTCAAAATGTTCACTGGTGGTGAACTTTTAGAATCGCTCAAATAATCTGCATAATTGGCGAGAGGTTCTCTTTATGCAGGCGCTATCTCCTAACCTCCCCCCTCAGCTCCCCTCAACGTTGTGAGCTTCGCCACGGCGTTGTGCTGGAAGGGACAAAATTCCTTGTTTACGGGAATTTGATTTCAAATCTCTGAGGTGGAAAGATGAGTGCATCGATAAGAGACTCCATGCTGAGAGAAATAAAGAAACTGGAGGCAGAGGAGCAGATAAAACTGTTGGAAGAGTTAATTTTCATGCTGAAGAGTAAAATGAAAAAGAGAAGTATCCTCGAGCTGAAAGGGTTGGGGAGGGATGTATGGGAGGCTGTGGATGTAGAGAAGTATATAGAAAGTGAGAGGTCTTCATGGAACTTCTAAAGAGCCTCCAGGGCGAAATAATAGGAATAGATACCTCTCCGGTGATATATTTCATAGAGGCTGGTAGGTTTTCTAGAGTTGTGGAACCTGTTTTTAAATTAATAGACAAAGGTGAATGTGAAGGTGTCACATCCACAATAACCATAATAGAAGTTCTCGTTCAACCATATCGGATTGCTCGTGAGGATCTGGTTAAGAAATATACAGAAATATTACTAAACGCAAAAAATTTGCGGGTTTATCCTGTTTTGAGCGATATAGCAATAGAAGCCGCCAAGCTAAGAGCAAAGTATGGGATACGAACACCGGATGCCATCCAGATAGCTACCTCGATTTATGCCGGAGCTTCCTTTTTCCTGACAAACGATAAGAGGCTGAAGAAAGTAGAGGAGATTGAAATCGTCGTTTTGAGTGATTTAGAAAAAAATAGCCCATAGATTTTCTATTTTGTTTTTAGGAGCTTTTTGATTCCCTACGTATATTAACCTCCCTCCTCAGCTCCCCGAGGGTTGTCATTCGCTCGGCAACGGCGTTGTGCTGATGGATGCTCTCCAGGCTCTCGCTCTTCGCGTACACCACTGTATCGTCGGGCAGCGAGGAAAACCTCTCAAGGGTGTTGACAAGGATCTTGCGCACCGTATCTTCCACGAAGTTGGGGTTCAGATGGGCGCGGTACACCACCTCCACCTCGTCCTCGCGCTTCAGGACCTCATAGAGGCGGGAGCTCATGGAGTTCTCCAGGATTTCTATTATCTCATCCACCTCTATTCGCTCCCCCTGCACAACGCTCAGCATGAGTGTTGAGATGTTGCGCTGGTTGTGGCTCGCCACCGGTACAGAGCTGAATATCGTTTGAATCTCCTCCTCTGAGAATTTTCCTTTGAGTTTTTCCCGCGTCTTCTCAACCAAGCCCTCATGGGCGCAGGGACAGGCGGTTATGCCCGTGACTTCAGCACCAATCATTGGCGTGATCTTTCCTCCCTCAAGCGTAGCTCGTGCGAGAATCTGGTACATCTCCTGCGTCTCCTGCTTTGTCACGGGTGTGCGCCTGAATACTATGTACTCGGCGCGCATCTCAATGCGTGCCCGCTCAAGCTCGGGCAGGGATTCGCTGACATGCCTCAGCGCAAGCGCAGGGAGTTCCTCCGGCGATGAAATACCCTTCGCCACAACCCCATCTATCGCGGAGGTCACCAACTCCTGTACTTCATGCACCTCAATCCGTGGAGGAGGGTAGAGAAA
>JALUWC010000334.1 GCA_027019885.1 Geoglobus sp. | reverse complement strand
CGCTTACCTTTATGCCTTTAAGCATGCCAGAGGAAAATATATCGTTATTGGGGATGCCGATAACACCTACGATTTTCTTGAAATTCCAAAACTTCTTGAACCTTTAAGGAAAGGAGAAGCGGATTTTGTAATAGGTAGCAGGTTTAAGGGAAAAATTCTGCCCGGAGCGATGCCGTGGTTGCACAAGTACATAGGCAATCCCCTGCTGACTTGGTTCCTCAATTTCTTCTTCAAAGCTGGAGTCAGCGATGCCCATTCTGGCTTCAGAGCTTTTACAAGGGAAGCGTTGCAGAAATTGAAGCTCAGATGTCACGGCATGGAATTCGCATCAGAAATGATAATCGAAGCTGTCAGGAGAGAACTGAGAATAAAAGAGGTGCCCATTATTTATTATCCACGAGAGGGGGAATCAAAGCTGAGCTCATTCTCGGATGGATGGAGACACCTGAAGTTCATGCTTCTTTACTCACCGAAACACCTGTTTGTTTATCCTGGCATGATTCTGTTTCTTTTTGGATTTGTACTGGTTCTGCTCATAAGCGCTGGACTGTCAAAATTCGGGAACATATCGCTTGGTGTTCACTCCATGATCGCCTCAAGTTTAATTGCTATCTCCGGCTATCAGCTTCTCCTGCTGGGTCTGGCAGGAATTGTTTATGCACACAAAGCAGACATCACATCAGAAAACGGAATTGTTAACGCCTTGCTCAACAAGTTAACCTTAGAAAAGGGTGCCACCATTGGTTTTGCTATATTTCTTATTGGTTTTGTATATGCTGCATACTTAGTTTGGAACTGGATCTCAAGCGGGTTTGGAAATCTACCCCTTCTCAAACAGGATATCCTTGCATTTACGCTGCTTGTCGTAGGATTGCAGACCATATTCCACTCATTCTTTCTGAGTTTGCTGAGTGAGAGAATATGAAATCGTGGAGCGCCAATGAAGATGGCATTTATTTACAACGCTGTTTATTTGGTGGGTGGAGCCGAGAAGAGGATTTATGAGATAGGCAGGAGGTTAGCTGATGAACATGAGGTTCACTGGTACGGAATAAGGTGGTGGGATGGCAAAGAGACGATAGAGCACGACGGAATAATTCTGCACGGAGTCTGCGAGGCTGTTCCGCTCTACGTGAACGGAAGGAGAAGCATTGATGAAGCGATTTACTTTGCCAGAAAGCTCTTGCCTAAGCTTATTAAGGAGAATTTCGACGTTGTGGACTGTCAGGAGTTTCCGTATTTCCCGTGTTTCAGCGCTAAAGCCTATTCGTTGTTCAGGGGTTCCTAACTGAATAGTTCCAACAAGGATTGGGAGTCAATCCGATACTATAAGCGTTTGGTAACCACAAAAATCTTAAGCAAAAAATCGATACCCTCTTTGATGAGTGTTATTTCCAAGGTTTCCGGACTTATCGGAATTGATGCAAATACACTTGAAAAAGAAAGCCTGAAACTTTATCTCAAAAAGAAAATGAGGGAATGCGAGGCAGAAATATTTGAGATATTCAAAAAATACGGTGTAAAATCAGCAAAAGAGTTTGAGGAATTGTACAAGTCTGGAAAGCTTGATGAAGAGAACACAATCGATGACTTCTTCAAACTTGATTATCTGGAATCGCAGATCGAGAAGATAAAATCTGCATTGAGGGAGCTTGGTGATTGAGAAGCTGAGGAAATTAGCTGAAACAGCAGAAAGAGAGTTTTCCGATATTGTTGAATTCACTGAAGTTACGCATAAGTTGAGAATTTTTATTGTTGATGGAAGCTTTGTTGATGTGTGGCTCTCTGAAAGGCTAAACCGTTATGCATATCACTGGGAAAGAAGACATATCGATTGTAAAATCTTCAGGCACGATAACATCCCGCATGCCAAATGGAAGCATGTGAAAACTTTCCCGAAACACTTTCACAACGGCAGTGAGGAGAACGTTGAAGAGAGCGAGATAAGTGACGAACCAGAAAAAGCTATAAGGGAATTTCTGGGCTTCGTGAGA
>JALUWC010000333.1 GCA_027019885.1 Geoglobus sp. | reverse complement strand
TCACTCAGGTTGAAGCTGCTAAAAATAGGTCAGAGCCGAAAAATTGCTGACAAAGCTTCCGATAAAAAGAGCAAACTGCCCAAAACATCGTAAACAGTAAATGTTGGTATGAGCGTCATGAGAGTGGAGATCTCAAACAGAGCTTTGAAATCAAAGCTCCATTGAAGTCGTTCCAGGCCAATTTAATTTCATGCTGAAATGTGTTCAGGTTCATTCCAGATATAATTTCCAAATTGTGAAAGATTTATTTACTTCCCCTGAGAAAAACAGCAACAATGAAGGTTCTTGTGGTTGATGCCGGTGGTAGAGGTAATGCGATAGCTCACGCTTTTTCAAGAAGTAAAAATGTCAGGGAAGTTTATGTTGCCCCCGGGAATGGTGGATCTCTTTTATTTGAGAACTGCAGGATTGCCAAGCTTGATGGGAAGAAAATTCCATCGATAAGAGCTGTTGATGAGATAGTCAGGTTTGCGGTTAAGAGCGGTATTGACATCGCCTACATAGGCCCAGAAGAACCTCTCAGCCTTGGACTTGTAGACAGACTTGAAGAGGCTGGAATTCCTGCTGTCGGGCCAAAGAAAGAGGCAACAATTCTTGAGGCGAGCAAATGCTGGGCAAAGGATTTCATGAGAAAAATCGGAGTTCCCATCCCTGACTACTGGAATTTTGATGACCCAGATGAGGCTAAGAGCTTCATTAAGGATTTTTACTCCTCCCACCCTGAAAAAAATCTGGTTGTTAAAGCTGATGGACTTGCTGCAGGCAAGGGTGTTTTTGTCTGCGATTCAATGGAGGAAGCGATTGTTGCAGTTGACGAGATCATGGTGAAAAAAAAGTTTGGCAGAGCAGGAGACAGAGTTGAGATCGAGGAGAGACTTTACGGCATTGAGGTTGCATTCACAGCTTTAAGCGATGGAAAGCATGTTGTGCCATTCGGACATGCAAAGGATTACAAGAGAGCCTTTGATCCTGACGATGTTGGGGGGATGAGGAATTTCTACATGGGATATTTCGGGAGATACATAACAATGGATGAGGCAATGGATCTCTATGAGAGGGGAATGCTGATCAATCCAAACACAGGAGGAATGGGGGCGATATCTCCTCATCCCACCGTCAGTGATGATGTTGAGGAGAAAATAATGGAGACAATCGTTAAACCCATTGTAAAGAAGTTCAGAGAACTTGAAGGAAAGGAGTTCAGGGGTGTGCTGTATCCGGTTATCATGCTTATTGAGAGAGGAGAAGAGTTCATTCCAAAGGTTCTCGAGATAAATGTAAGAGACTGCGATCCCGGAGCAGAGGCGAAGCTTCCGAGGCTTGAAAGTGATATGCTTGAGCTTTCCTGGGCTGTTATCGAGCAGAACCTGAATGAGGTGGAGGTAAAATTCAGCGAAAAACAGGCCGTCTCTGTGTGTGCAGTCTCAGGGGCGATGGTGGGAAGAGAGGGATTCAAACCCGGATATCCATCAGATCACTACACCAATCAGCCGATAAATGGAATTGAAGAGGTCAGAGATGCTGTAATTTACGCAAACGGGATTGCGAAAACAGCAAACGGTTTTGAAACCACAGGTGGAAGGGTTCTGACATTGACCGCTCTGGATTACACAATTGAGGAGGCGCGGGAAACAGTTTACAATGAAATCAAAAACATACACTTTCCGGGGATGAGGTACAGAAGAACAATAGGACTGGATGTTCCTGATTGAAACTATTCGAGATCGTCCATTTGTTTATTTTAACCTCAGACTTTTACAAACTGGTGGAATTCCAGGCCTCCACATTATGTCCCACCATTATGAATGCCATATCCGGCTCAGTAGTTAGAGTTTTAAAAGCTTAACAGTGCTTTCAAATTGTCAATTCTCACAAAAAGCACATACCGCAAATTTATTAAAACTCCTGCCAGATCAATGCACTGCTGCCACGGTAGCTCAGCTGGTAGAGCGCGTGCTTGGTAAGCACGAGGTCGCGGGTTCAAATCCCGCCCGTGGCTTAAAG
>JALUWC010000332.1 GCA_027019885.1 Geoglobus sp. | reverse complement strand
ACAAGCACAGGTCCAGCAACTGCCTTCAGCGTGGCTTTCAAGCTTTTAGAGATGCTGAATGGCAAAGAAGATGTGGAGAAAGTAAAGAAAGCCATGATGTTCCTGTAAGCCCTTAACTCATCGAAGCTTGGGATTAGCAAATCCCCTTAACGAAAGAGCACATAAACTTAGCTTTCGAAGGTATCATTAGGAAAACTGCAACAAATTTTTACTTCCTTCATCCATAAAAGGATTTGATGCAGACAAACTATGAGGAGAAAAGGAAAGAACTTGAAAAACATCTCACAAAAAGGTTCGGCAAAAACATACCGGAATTTTACAGGGTTTACATGAAAACTCCTGATTTTCTGGAGACCTTCATTGCTTTCAGAGATTCTGTTATGAAAGGAGGAAAGCTGTCAAGAGAGCTTAAAGAGAAAATTGCCTATCTCGTTTCAGTGCTGAATGAGTGCGATGCATGCAAAATCGCTCACAGGAAACACCTTGAGGAGTTCGGGTGTGGAGCTGAAGTGGAGGCTATAGATAATCTGAAATTCGATAAATTTGATGAGAAGGAGTCAATAGCACTTAACGCAGCCTATGAAGTCGTTAAAAACAGAAGGATCTCAGATGGAACGATGGAAACTCTCAGCAAGAAATTTGATGAAAGAGAGATCATCGAGATCTTATCTGTTATTTCTCTCTACATGTTCCTGAACACCTTCAACAATGCACTCGGGTTGAGATGGTAAACGGAATTCACACAGAGTTTTAGCGAGGGATGATGATGGACTTTTCAGATATAGCGGCTGAATATGAAAAACATGCCATTGTTCAGAAGTCAGCATCCGAGAAATTGTTAAAATTACTTAATATCGGCGATAATGATGATGTTCTTGATCTCGGATGCGGTACTGGTAGCTTAGCGAGGAAGATTAGAGGAATAACAAAAGGGAAAGTCGTAGGTGTTGATCCCTCTCCATTGATGATAAAAGAAGCAATTGAAAAAAGCATCGGACTTGAGATTACCTACGAAGTTATAAGCGCCGAGGAGGTGAGTTATAAAGAAAGATTTGACGTGATAGTTTGCAACTCTGCCTTTCAGTGGTTCAGGGACCCGAGAAAAGCCCTCCGGAACTGCTATGAAGCCCTGAGGTACGGTGGCAGAATCGGTATTCAGGCACCTGCAAGGAATAACTACTGTCCAAACTTCATTAGAGCGGTAGAGGCTGTAAGAGAAGATGAGAGAACCAGAGACACGTTTTTATACTTCAAAAATCCTTGGTTCTTTCTTGAGTCTGAGGATGAGTATAAGAAGCTGTTTGAAGATGCAGGATTCAGAGTGACGTTTTCGGTGATTGAAAAAGTGGTGAGCCGGCACACTCCAGAGGAGGTTCTCAAAATTTTTATGTCCGGTGCAGCAGCGGGATATCTGAACCAGAAATACTACAACGTGAAGATTTCAGGAGAGTATATAGATGCTTTCGTGAACATAGTAAAAGAGAGCTTTGAAAAACAGGCAGAGAATGATGGGATGGTGAAGCTTGAATTTAACAGGCTGTATTTGATTGGAGTAAAAGAGGGTGGAAAATGAGAATGTTATGGGTGTGCAAAGGTACCTCCGAGTAGGGTGCATGGGATAATGGCAGACTTGGAGAAAATAAAGTTTGAGAACCTTCGCACGTCCCGCCTATTTTGTCAAATTCACTCAACAAAACCTTTGCTCCACACTCTGAATCTTTCAAAGCTGCTGCAAATGCAGCAGAGCCGGAGCCGAGAACTGCAAGGTTGTATTTTTTGGCCGTATCTCTATACTAACTCAGGATAATCTAACTGTTCCGTTCGTTTTACAATATATGAAGCTAAATTTTCAGTAATTTCAGAAGATTCAGAAAAATTTAAATACACTGAAATAATTAAACATTTCATGTACCAATGCGGAGTCGAGGCAATCGTGAGCGTTGATGATAGAGGTCAGATGGTTTTGCCCAAGAGCGTAAGAGATAAGGCTGGAATAAAGGCCGGAGA
>JALUWC010000331.1 GCA_027019885.1 Geoglobus sp. | reverse complement strand
CTATCCTCTCCCTCAACTTCCTCGCAATTCTGCTATAATCCATAAGACCTCCTTCTGGTATGTCTTTGTCTTAGCGGACTTTATAAGATATACCAAAGGAGGTCTTCTTCTTGCAAAAAGTTCCCCCATTTTTTCAAAAACCAACACCATCCACTTTGTGAAATCGGTTTCTGTTTTCTTTTCAGGGTGTTACGCTGCTTGAGCGTTATTTTTTTGGGGGGGGAACTCCTGGTTGATAATCTGTTGACCACATTGTATCTTTTGTGATATTTTTTAATCGGATTATTCCGCAGATGGGGCGTGTGTATGATTTCAAACAATTACCTTTCCAGAGGGGATGCCCTTTTAATTCTTAAACTTATACATCTGAGCCTCTTTTGCAGAGATGAGGCGGATTTCAGAAATCTGATAGAAAGTCTCAAACAGCTAATCCCCTTTGACTTTGCCATCTGTGGAATTGCACGGATTGATGGTGAGAGCATCATAAAATCCTATGACGTGGTAAACATAAATTATCCTGCTGAATGGCTTGAACTTTACATCAGAAGAGGCTACCATGGTATTGATCCTATAGTTAAAGAAAACTTTACAGAGTTCAGGGTGCAATACTGGGCTGAGACATATAAAAAACACAATCCTCCGGAAGAGTTTATCTACAATGCAGAGGACTTTGGGCTGAAAAGGGGGTATACTCATGGAGTATTGGATAAGGGGAGCAAAGGCAGCCTGTTTTCATTTTCAGGCGATTCTATAGAACGCCATCCCCGTACAGAAACAATGATAGAGTATATTATTCCTCACCTCCACCAGTGTCTGATTCGCATTCTGGGGCAGAATAGTGTGAGGCAGAAGGTTAAACTCTCACTAAGAGAGAAAGAGGTTTTAAAATGGCTAAAAGACGGCAAGACCTCATGGGAGATTTCGCTGATTCTTCGGATAAGTGAACGAACAGTAAACTTCCATATTAATAATGTTAAACAGAAGCTGAATGCTGTAAGCAGAGGGCAGGCCCTGGCGATTGCCATGGAACAGGGGCTGATTGATATTGACTGAACCACTTCATCATTTCTGGTTTTTTTGCTGTGTTTAAAGCCTCAAATTCTCTCCAGTCCATTATTGCTGCTACTGCCAGAACTCCATCAGACATTGTCACTGGCTGTCCTATCAACCTGCAGGGAAATCCCTTTGCACGGAGTAGTCTGTAAATCTTATATTCCGCTACCAGATAAAGATATCTTATATCATTTTTAATACACCAATGATATACACCTTTATAAAGAAACATGGAGATATCATGGATGCCAGAGTTACTGACGAGCCTTTCATTTCTTGCCTCTTCAGCCACACATAATCTGGAGACCTCTGCTGTATCCATCTCTTTTCTAAGCAGGTATTTTGTATCGATTAACAGCGCAAATTCCCTTTCCAGCATAAAAGAGTCATCTGGCAGAATCAGCCTTAGAAACGCCAGCAATCTGCTGTTTTCATTAAAGACACCAAAGAAGATGGCATTTCTGTCATAATCATCTATTTCTAAGAGGTTTTCTGATTTAACCCATCCCAGTTCCTGACAGAATACCCTATGCCTCAAACAATGTGCCTGAATTTTCTCATCTTCATGAATGAGATTTTTGACAATAAAATTTCCTTCCTGGATCAGGACAGATGAATCCAGTGACCTTCTGTAAAGTTCCTCTCCTGAACCTTCATATATCTCCGTTACACCTCTCACATTATTTTTATTAATGAAGAGGAATAAAAAAATCACCTGTCATTTTTGACAGTTGACTGTGTATATATTGATTTTATAGGTTATTACCAAAAATGCGCAACTAATCTTCTTTCCGAACGGTTCATGTTGTAACCGGAAAGGAGGAAGATTATGAACGAAGCAGCAGAAAACAAACTGGCCAAACAGCGGCTGAGCGCCTTGCAGCTTGCCGAGGACTTGGGCAATGTCACCGAAGCCTGTCGGCGCTGCGGCATATCCCGCACGCAGTTCTACGAGT
>JALUWC010000330.1 GCA_027019885.1 Geoglobus sp. | reverse complement strand
TCCTTGCGTGCAAAGATTTGCACCAAATGGGTCATCTAGCAAAAACCAATATATCAAAATACCCGTTGCCGTAACACTTGACACCTTATCGAACTTGGTGAGTTTAAGGTTGTACCCACCAAGATACAACAAACGCAAAAATATTACGGCTGACGCGCCTGAGTTGGCGAAGAATAGCGCCCCCTTGGCAACATTTTCTTCATTCAGCTCTTGCAGATTAAACACGAACGAGAAAAGTGCAATTGCTGTTGTGACTGAAATAATCAGCCAAGCGAGAATACTAGGTCTCGTCTCCGCTTTCTCGGTGTTTTTAAAGAACAACCACACCGACAATCCTGTTGATGCGATCATTAGATAAAAAGTTATGCCCATTTGAGCGCCCTCCCGTATTATTGCAGGTTGAACTTCTAATTAAAATTAGATTACATACTATTGATAATGTCAAGTTTAAGTCTTGAATTCTACCTTGAATGTAAACTAGCATACACCTCCGCAGGAGTCCTCCAACCAAGCGACTTTCGTGGAGTGTGGTTCATTTTATGAACCACTTTTTGCAGTTGTCTGTCTGTAATGGTATCAAAGTCAAACTTCTTTGGAAACACTCTGCGAAGTCTTCCGTTGGTGTTCTCATTCTTGCCTCTCTGCCAGGGTGAATGAGGTTCCGCGAAGAACACTTCTATCTTTAAATCTCTTTCGATCATTTCCCATAAGGCAAATTCACTTCCTCTGTCATAAACAATACTTCCTTTGATTGGGTCTTTCTTTAAAACAGCATGTACACTGTCTGCTGTACCATCCGGAATGAGGTTGGCTTTCAAATAGAGGCTGGTATGTTCAACATGAGTCAGTATCCTTGATCTTGTTTTGCCTTTGATGGTGTCTCCTTCCCAAAACATGCCTTCTTTCGGTTTGTCGTGAATAGATTTAACTTTTTGCGTCCAGCCTTGTTTTTTGCCTCTCTTTGAGCCATATCTTCGTCTTTTTCTTCCTCTTTGCGGCAATCTGTCCAACAGGTCTTTCCTCTCTCTGTATATCCAAGAGTATATGGTTTGATGATGAATGCCAAACACGTGCGCCACAACCTCCGGAGACACCAATGGCTCAAGTTCAGCTTCTATTTTTTTAATCAATTCACGGTCATTGCTTATCTTTCTGTATTTCACCTTTGAATACTTTCTTCTATCGCGGGCCTTTGTCTCCGCATTGTGTATTCTATATACACCGTCTTTATCGATATTCCTCTTAATTTCCTTTGATATTGCTCCTTTGGTGAAACCCAATGTTTTAGCAATATCTTTTTGTGTATATCCCGCTCTCAGCATAGACGCTATGACAGAACGGTCATTGATGTTAATATGTCTTTGCATACCCGTATGGTTATATTAATTGCTAACACAACTAGTATACCTGCGGGTATGCTTTTTTAAAGTTTACTTTCAGGTTAGAATTTAAGGACAGCAGTGGTTGGAACATCTTTAAAACCAGCTGAATATATTCAGTTTTCAGAATAATTAGCTTTCATTACAAAAAACTTACCCACTCTTCAATATGGAAAGCAACGATATTAGAACTCGCAGAAATGTTGATCTAGAAACAGGGGTGCTGAGACTTGTATTTTGTGCGGGTAGGGAGAATCGAACTCCCGTCTACTGCTTGGAAGGCAGTCATTCTGCCACTAAACTATACCCGCAATTATTCTTTTGTACTATATGCAAGTTCGATTCTCATTTTACAGGAGAATCGGTTCTTACAGAACCTGTCCACTCATTGGATCTTTTCTTCTTCCTCGGCAAGCTCGGAATTGAAAAGCTCTCAATGAGCCTTGCGCGGCTCCCCCGCTCGTACCTCGCGGGTTCCCCAAGTCGCCGCTCACTCCCGTCTGATGCTTGGGAAGCATCCATTCTACCACTAAACTATACCCGCAATTATTCTTTTGTACTATATGCAAGTTCGATTCTCATTTTACAGGAGAATCGGTTCTTACAGAACCTGTCCACTCATTGGATCTTTT
>JALUWC010000329.1 GCA_027019885.1 Geoglobus sp. | reverse complement strand
TGTCTGCTGACGCTTTTAGGAGATTTATCGTGCCAATGATGTTGTTTTCAGCATCGAAAGCAGGATCCATCCAGCTCTTCTCGACCGACACCTGCGCGGCGAGGTGTATCACGGCATCGACATCTTCCACCACGCTTCGGACGAATCTAAAGCTTCTGAGGTCTCCCGTTACCACCAGTTCCCCGTATTCTTCGTTGAATGGATATGGCTTCAAATCGACACCGATAACCTCATATTTTTCAGCTAAAAGCTCAAGCACGTAGGATCCTATCTGTCCCGAGGCTCCCGTCACCAGAACCCTCATGCTTGCTTCACCAGCGTTATTAATTCAAAGCAATCAAACACCACATCCGCCTCTTCCGGCTCCCTCCACCTCAGCCCAAGCTCTTCAACCTCTTCCGGCGTGAACATCTCGTCCCAAACCCCAGCATCCAGACCTTTTTCAGCCAAAAGCTTAGCAAGAGCCAAATTTCTGCTGTGGTACAGCTCTTTAACTCCTTTTCTGAACGTTATCCCTTTAATACATATTTTCACTTCATTTAATGGCTTTTTAACCTTTAAACACTCTGAAATTATTTTTTCGGCCCAGTAGTTGATCATCTCGTCGTTCAGCTCCCGAGAAACCCTCAGCAGCCTTGCATGGCTGAACTTCTCCTTTTTCTCCATTTCTCTGATCAAAAACCAGGGATACACCGGAATGCAGTGCCCACCTACACCGGTTGAGGGCAGATGGATGTGGCAGTACTCGTGGTTTGCCTTTTCCCTCGCCTCGTAGAAATCCACTCCAATCTCCTCGGCAATTTTGAAAAGCTCGTTAGCTAAAGCGATGTTCACATCTCTGTAACAGCCCTCTATAATCTTTATGAATTCAGCCGTCCTCGCGTTTGAAACCAGGTGCAGATTCGGTACGAATTTTTTATAAAGCTCGTAAGCTCTCTCTCCGCTCTCTTCGTCAACTCCTCCAATAACTTTCGGAAATTCTCTCAGTCTTGAAATGCTGTACCCTGTCATTATCCTCTCAGGCGAATAAGCTAAGTAAAACTCTCCCAGCTTCAGCTCGCTCTCCTCTTCGAGCCATTCTCTCACGAGATTTTCTGTCGTTCCCGGAGGAACTGTGGTTTCCAGCACCACGATGTCTTCCATCTTCAGAATTTTTCCGACAGACCTGAAAGCAAACTCGAGAGCGGCATAATCCGGGTTCATGTGCTCGTCGAGGAACAGGGGAACTATGACGATGTACGCGTTGCAGTCCGAGGCATCCTCGTAGCTGGTGGTGGCTTTGAGCGTCTTTCCACCGTGCCTTCCTATGAGCTCATCCAGACCTTTCTCTTCTGGGATCGGATTCTTTCCGGAGTTTATCATCTCGCATTTCCACTCATCTAAGTCAATTCCCACGACTTCAAAGCCGGAGTCTGCTATAACTGCCGCTAAAGGAAGTCCGGCCTTCCCCAGTCCAATTACGGCTATCTTCATTCAATCCACTCCTTTTTAATTTCGACGACCTTCCCGCATTGAGAGCACCTGTAAGTTACGCTATTCTCTTTTTCCATCAGCTTTTCGACGAGCTTTCTCCCGCAGTAACACACAAACCCTCTTAGCTTTGCAGGATTGCCGTAAACGAGGGCGTGCGGTGGGATGCTTTTTGTAACAACACTTCCAGCTCCAATCATCGCATACTTCCCTATCTCTGTCCCGCACACGATCGTCGAGTTTGCCCCAATGCTCGCCCCTCTTCTCACCACTGTTCTTTCCACCTTCTCCTCACCCCAGATGAATGCCCTCGGATAGAGATCGTTGGTGAAAATGACCGCAGGGCCTACAAAGACATCGTCCTCAATGACCACTCCTTTATAGATGGTTGCGAAGTTCTGGATCTTCACGTTGTTTCCGATTGTAACTTCCTCGTCAATGTACACGCTCTTGCCTATGTTGCAGTTTCTGCCGATTCTCGCCTTTTCCCTCACATGAACGAAGTGCCAGATTCTCGTGCCCTCTCCTATGCTCTCAGTCTC
>JALUWC010000328.1 GCA_027019885.1 Geoglobus sp. | reverse complement strand
AAAACAGCATTGGCTCAACAAATGGAGTTTACACGTTCGATCTTGAGCAGATAAGAATTGAGATGGGTGAGGAGGTGGCGATGGAGTTCTGGGAGTTGCTTATGTATCTGCTGCCTGAAGAGAGGGTTAAGAAGGCTGTAAGGGAGTATGTGGAGAGGTGTTTTTAAAACAAAATCAAGGTACTATAATTCGTATATCTTTTCCTTCCTTTCTTTCCTTCTCAGCTAATAGGTGTGGCCACACATCATAAGTCAATGGAGGTGCTCTACTCTTCCTTCTTTCTATTGCTACCATATCTCTCACCTTTTCAAGAATTCACTAATATCTTTTATTTCTTTGAATATTTGAAGTTTACTCGATTTTACACTTTCCTCAACTTTCCCATACAGTTCATCGAGATATTTAAATATTTCATCACCTTCCCTTATTTCAACAATTCCATCAGAAGTTATTATAACCATATCTGTTTTTTGGCCAACTCCTGGTGCATGCTCAGCACTCTTTTTAGCCATATATGCCATAAATACCGCTTCGCTTAAACTGACATTTGGTCTGAAATCATTCTGGATGAGTGCCAATTCAGCGTGCCTGCTGCCGGTCCCTATTGCAGCGAATCCAACTTTGTCAACTGAGTCATACGTGCCAGGATCTGAGATTATAAACAAATGACTGCCACTATTATCAACCCCAACTAAAAGCATAATCAGCTCAAACTGGTAATCGGCCACTCTCTGATCTAAGAATTGTGCAAGAGCAATTGGTAGAGTAGATATTTTACCATCCTCATAGAACTCTTTAATTGTCAGACCTCTTGGTCTGAAATACTCTTCTTCAATTCTTCTTTTTCTCTCTTCACCATAATAGTATGCCAAAATGTTTGCAACATCTTCAATGGAGTCAATTGAGTCTATTTTATCTGATATGTATGTTTTCGAGAGCTTTATAATCCTATCTGGTAGCACCACTCCACCTGAAGTAGCAACAGCCGCATGCGAGTGTATCTGTTCTATTTTAGATTCGTCCGGCTCAAATTCATAATATAATACTCCCTTTTCAGTCCACATTCTATCTGAAACGAGAACAGCAGATTCCCTATTTTCACACAAAACACCAATACAAACCGTCATTCCTCATTCCTCCTCCAGCTCCTTATCAATAAACTCCTCAACCGTGTCAGGGAAAGAGTGCTTTCTGTGGTACTCCTCAAACTCCCTCTCCATCTCTTCTATGTGCTGGACGATTTTTTTGCCGAGTGGGGTGAGCTCATAAAGTTTCGTTCCTTGTGGGGTATCGTGAACCACTCCAATTTTAATTATTCCAAGATTGGCAAGTTCTCTAATTCGATAACTGACTGATTTCTTATCTCCAACATTTTGTTCAACAAAACTCCATCGTTTAGCACCATCTTTGAGCAACAGAATAATCTCTAACCCACCTTTTTTTGCCAGAGTTTTTATGAGTTCTTTGAATTTTAGTTCCATTATACCAACTTTTATTTCCAATTATTAATATATAATCCTTCTAATTGGAAACCTTAAGTTTCTTAAGAGAAACAATTATATACTTCCTTGTTGTAAATTAGAAACAAGAAGTTGTAGGAGGGAAAGTATGAAGTTGGGTGTAGATGTTCCAGACGAGTGGGAAGAGATGATTGAGAAGGCAATGAGGATGGAGGGATGGAAGAAGTTTTCCCCATATATCAGAGAACTCATCAAAAAAGACCTCGTCAGCAAGGGACTTCTCGGTGTGAGGAATAACAACGATTCTGAGGTGGAGGTGACAGCGTGATGGACAACTCCGTTCTCAGGTGGCTGAGGAAACAGGGGACGATGGTCAGCTTCAAAATCACTCTTGACAGGCTGTATCTTCTTGATGAGCTTGTGGAGAAAGGAGAGTTCAAGAACAGAAGTCAGGCGATTCTGACAGCGATTGACGAGCTTTTGAGGAAGTATTACCCTGAGCTTGAGAGTGCGAGTGTGGAGAGGCTTGGGGATTTTGTCAGGGCTGATGTGGTGAAG
>JALUWC010000327.1 GCA_027019885.1 Geoglobus sp. | reverse complement strand
AGCACCTTCGCAGGATTGGAGAGGTGATCACAGACCACGGCGCGGAGTTCTACGCGAATAAGAGGGATAAGAAGGGCAGAGCTAAGCACCGCTTCGAGGAGTTCTGCAGAGCTAAGGGAATAAAGCACGTGCTGTGCAAATACAATCATCCGCAGAGCAACGGCAAGATCGAAAAGTGGATTCACACGTATAAGAGGTTCAGAGAGGAGTTCTCCTCCCTGGAGGAGTTCCTGCACTGGTACAACCACATTAGACCGCACATGAGCCTGAACTGGAGAAAGCTGGAAACACCCGCTGAGAGATTCTACTCCTCACTGCAGCCATTCATGCTGGGAAAGTTTATGTCCTGGGCTGAAAAGGAGGTACCAACATGAGGCGAAATAATTGCCAGATAACACATACTACACAGGGTAATGAAAATGTTTAAATATATAAAAAGTTTAAAAATACTCTTAGGGAAGGGGGGATATCGATGCGATTCATGATTTTCACCTTTATGTTGCTGCTTTTTTCATTGGCAGTACCCAAGGCTGCGGCTATATGCAGCTACTCTGGTGGAAACTGGGTTATTGAATCTGGAGAGAGCTGCTTAATAACAAACGAGCAGATTACACTAAATGGAAACCTTACTATAAATGGAAACCTTACGTTGAATAACGTCACCCTGCTGATAAACTCCTCCTCCGACGGAGAGTACGGGATAAACGTTACAACTGGCGTTTTTACTGTCAACAACTCAAATATAAGCTCCTCAGGCGCAGGAAACTACTTCTTCTACGTTGAGGACGCGGCACTGTTCAACATGACAGGTAGCTACCTGAGCGGCGCGGGGTGGGGCCCCCTTAAAAACGAACTGGCGCGGGGGATAAGATTTAAGGCGGACGGAATCTACTTCGCCAACAACACCGTGCTGAGTCAGCTCGTCTTCTACGATGCACACAACGCGACGATAGCTCACAACGTCTTCATTATACCATCATCAGCAATTCCCGGTGCACCAGCTTTAAAACTTTATCGCAGCAATTATGCAGATGTCAAATTCAACTTTATAAATATCTCAGTACTTAAGGGAGCTGGGATTGCATTTAAATGGTCCAGATATTCCAACTTTACAAACAACACTGTTTATAAGTCCGGTGGAAGCGTTATGGGTGGATTTTTCGGCGAGTTTTCTCAGTACATTACCCTTAGAAACAATACTGTCTTCACAAAATATTTCCAGTCATACTGGTTCCGTGCAGAAACAAGATATATCGACATGGACACCTCAAATCTTGCTGAGGGTAAGCCCGTTTACTACTATGACAGTGTGTCAGGTCTAATAATAGAAAACATAACCAATGCTGGAATGATCTATTTGAACCACGTTACAGATTCAACTATCAGAAACATAAAGCTGGAGGATGTGGACAACATATACATTTCACATTCTGAGAATATAACTTTGATCAACATAACAATCATCAACAGCTCCGCAAAGCATCTTGCCATCTGGTGGAATTCAAACGTCTCTGTCTTTAACTACACGGGAATAAGCCATCTGTTTCCGAAAACTACACCAACCCTTCTCGACCTGCTGGGTTCAAAAAATGTGTTAGTGGAAAATTGTTATCTTCTTCCTCTATCCGAAGATTCAGAAGAATATTTACTTCCTGTGTTAATCAGATCTGTAATTAATACTACCGTAATAAATTGCACTGTTTTCCATGGTAAAAACAACAAATATCAAAACACTGTTGAAATAAGGAAGTATGGTACAGAAACACTTAATCTAACCTTCAGGGACGTTTACATAAACAGCACCAAGCCCGTGGTGCTCGACAACAACGCTGGCTGGGGTAGGTTTATCAACACGAGCGCTCCCTCTTTAACTACGCAGGGCTCGAGCTACGCCCTCGTCTACTGGTACCTCGACGCCTATGCGAGGGACGCATCCGGTCAGCCGGTTGCCGGGGTAAACGTCACCGCCTACGATGCCTTTGGCAACCTTGCCTTCTCAGCGCTCACGGATGCCAGCGG
>JALUWC010000326.1 GCA_027019885.1 Geoglobus sp. | reverse complement strand
CCTCTGTTCATGAAAAATCCGATAGCTGACGCCATTGGAGGGAATGCACCGATCAATCCTTCAGGCAGTGAAAATCTTGAGCTTTTGGCTGCCACAACAACATCCACAAGCAGGTTGAGCTCCATCCCCCCACCAAAGGCAATTCCGTTCACAAGAGATATCGTGGCTTTTTTGTATTCCATTAGTTTCAGTATCAGGGGTGATGCTACCTTTTCAAAAAACTCCTTGCCGTCTGCTATTCCTCTCCATGAGCTCATAACAGCGATGTCATCCCCGGCAGAGAATGCTCTACCCTCTCCGGTAATCAGAACGGCTTTGATGTCCCTGTCATTTTCCGCAATTTCAAGTGCCTTTGCTGTGTTGAGCCACAGATCTTCGTTCAGTGCATTCAGTTTTTCAGGTCTTTTCAGCCTTATGAAGGCGTAGCTATCCCTTTTTTCATATTCAACACTTCCAAGCTGAATTTTTTCATGAGCGTATTTGAAAAACCCCTCTCCAGTTTTTTTGCCGAGTTTTTTGCTGTTGATCATATCATTGAGCATTCTATCAGGCTCTATTCCTTGCTTTTCAAGGGCTTCCCTGATGAGATCAAGTCCGTAAACGTCTGCAAGCTCAAGTATTCCCTTTCTGTATCCCATGCCGAGCTTCATCGCCTTTTCAATGTCCTCCTTTCCTGCAACATCATTCCTGAGAATCCAGCATGCCTCATTCACCGCTGGAGCAATTATAAAAACGGGATTCAGGTCATAGGCTAAATTCCCGGGTATTTCTGCTCTTCCATACATCCCAGCATACCTGTAAAATCCCTCTCCAGCCTTCATTCCTGTTTTTCCCTCCGAAACCATACTTTCCAGAATTTCAGGAATCTCGATGTCCATTCCCCTCGATTTCATCTCTCCCATCACACTGTATAGTACATCAACCCCGCTGAAGTCTGCAACCTCAAAAATGCCCATTGGCATTCCAATTCTGTATTTTGCACATGCATCGATCTGCTGAACGCTGTAGCCCTTTTCAAGGAGTTTGAAAGCCTGAGAAAAGACTCTCAGATTTATTCTGTTTACAAGAAATCCGGGTACATCTCTCACGACTATGTGCTCCATTCCTATGGAGCTGGCAAAAGATACGGTTTCATCAACAGTTTGCTGTGATGTTTCTTCAGCTCTCACAATCTCAACGAGCTTTATCAGGGTTGGGGGGTTGAAGAAGTGAAGCCCGATAACCCTGTCAGCTCTTTCTGTGACTTTTGCGATCTCTCCTATCGGTATTGTGGACGTGTTGGTTGCGAGAATCACATCATCCCTGCAGTTCTCATCAAGAATTCTGAAAACCTCTCTCTTGACATCTGTTTTTTCAATGACGGCCTCAATAACAAAATCTGCCCTTTTTGCAGCTGAAGCGAGATCACTTTCGGTTTTTATCCTGCTCAGAATCTCATCCTTTTTGATGTTTGTCTTCTTTCCAAGCTTCTCAAGACTCCACGATATTCTTTTCAGGGCTTTCTCAAGAACTTCCTTGCTGATATCCGCCAGTATAACACCGTAACCATTTATCGCACAGACCTCTGCAATGCCATGACCCATGGTGCCTGCGCCAACAACAAGAACGGTCTGTATTTTGTGCGCCATAAAAAAAGTTGAAAAGGTACTATTTAACTGATTTCAAGAGAACGTTAACTGAACGTTTGCATGCTTTGAAGATTTTTCAGACTCTTGTCAGCAGCCATGTAAATCAGAATGAGTGAAACAAACATGAGGATACCTCCAATAGCTGCAAGAACAACAGATGCCACTATGCTAATCAGATAAAGAATTCCTGCAGTATTGAATCCCTGATCCACCCCTTCAACTTCTGAAAGCCTTAAGAGCATTATTCCAAAAAGTATTGCCCCGACAATGATGAGCAGACCACCAAGAGCCATGAATACCATCATTCCTATGAACGCCCCACCAATTGCAGGGGTGATTGTTTGTGGCTCAAATGAATGGCGGGTTACATGGCTCGCAGAGAAAAGCAAAACTGCAACGATC
>JALUWC010000325.1 GCA_027019885.1 Geoglobus sp. | reverse complement strand
TCCGTAAGCAATTCCTATGAATGAACTTGAAGTCTGAGCCCTTCTCTTTCTGAGATTATTTATTGTAATAAAATTGGATGAAACAATTTCAGCAACATCAATCGGCTCGGCTCCAAGTGATATTGCCTCAACAAACATGTCCGTGAATCTGTAAATGAGATTGCTGTTAGTTGAGATCGCAAACTTCTCCCATGCCCTTTTCTTGTTTATCCTCGAGTTCAACCTCCTGTAAAGAGCTCTCACATCCTCAGTCAATGCTCCAAAATCATGTGCGGTGAGGTACTTCAGGCTCTCAAGGATGTTTCCTCCTCTCGCAGATGATGATGCTCCGAGACTCATTATAAATGAAGGTGCATTTCTGTCCTTCTCAGATATCAGCCTCTCCTCTTTTCTCGCAATGAATCCGGGGATAAGAAAAGGAGTTATTGCTATGGCAACGAGAAATGTGAAAGGAAGATTTATCATGCCGAGCACATAGTCTGCATACAGCAGTGCCGAAAACAAAGCAAGGAATACAAGGAGCGACATAGAGAATATCCTGTATACTTTTCTGTCTGTGTCGGTGTACTCTCCAGACGTTTGCCAGAGAGGGTCTTCAGGAACAACTGCCTTCAGATACAGAAGTACGGCTGCCTCCGTTATGAAGAAGAAGATCATTATCAGATAAATTGTCATCTTCACACTTATGCCTGTCAGGAAGGGCATTATAATTGCAAATGCCGCAAAAAAGCTCAGTGAAAGGACTATGGACACGTATATCTCCTTGAAGATGTCTATGCTGTACATCTTCCCGTTGTAAAGTGTGATGTAATCTTCCATAACGACCTTCTGTTCTCTCTTGATGAAACTCTTGAAATCCTCACCGCTATCCAGCTCGTGAGCCATTCTATCCAGAAAATCCGAAAAGATTTTGCTTGGTGTTCTCTTTGCTATGAATCTGCATGCCTGAGCGAGATTTCTTCTCCATCTTGACATTAACAGGAAAATCTTTCTTGTTTCCTCAGCAAGAGCCTTGTATTCAGATCTTTCAGACAGAATTTTCATGAGATCCTTTCTGTCAATTTCCGATGTTGACAGAGCCCCCATGTGGGTTATGTAGAAGTGTATGTTGTTGTCTATCTCATTCTTCATTCTGATCTCAACCATTTTGAGATAGAGAATTGCTGGAAGAGCCACAAAAGCAGGTATTGTAAGAAATAGAACCCTGAACATTCCGAGAAACTCAAGAGTTGGATATAGGATGAAGTAAACTATGAGAAAGAGAACAAGAGATCCAAGTAAAGATGGAAGCAGAATGAACCGCATGTACCTTTCAACGTTTATACCCAGATGCCTGACATTCATGCTATCACAACCTGAATGGTAAACCTTCTATCCCTTTCTTGTAAAAGCCCCAGATCACCTTTGCAACCTCATAATAGTCCATTATCCTCTCCTCTATCATTCTGCTCAGAATCCTCGACCTAAGCTCAAGTTCATTGTAGATTTCCCTTGGATCTTCATATCCGGCAGTCTGAGCTATCTTGTTTTCGAGCACGTAACTGTTGTATAACCCTCTGAAGATGTGCTCATCATTCACACTGTCCCACTCAAAAACCGACCTTGTCACAACACCTCCTATCTCCTCGTAATATCCCTCTATTTCCTCAATAACAAGACACCTTCTCAAAAACTGACCCTTTCTATAAACAGCCTGCTGAATCAAAACAACATTCAGGTTATCAATGAAGGTTATCGGGACATTTATTGGCTCTCCAGTCAAACGCTGTATGAGCTTCTTAACGCTCCCTGCATGAAATGTTGCAAGGACAGGATGCCCGGTCTGCATTGCCTGAAATGCAATGGAACCTTCTTTACCTCTGATTTCGCCGACAATTATGTAGTTGGGTCTGCTCCTCAACGCTGCTCTCAGAAGGTCAAACAGATCCACCTTTCCTGCCTCCCCTCTCTCCCTCGTATTGAGCTGCTGCCAGACCGGATGAGGCACTTGAACCTCAGGCGTATCTTCAGCTGTGTAAATCTTCGAGTCTGGCTTTATGAAAGGAATCATGGCATTCAGAGTTGTGGTTTTCCCGCTTGCAGTTTCACCGCTCACCCATATGCTCATTCCATACTCTAAGCAGAGCCAGAGGTATGCTGCAACCTCAGAACTCAGAGTTCCCCAGTTTATGAGCTGTGTTATGCTTATGGGTACGGCCGTGAACTTCCTGATAGTAAATGAGGGGCCTTTCAGGCTGACATCTGTTGAATAAATTATGTTGATTCTGCTGCCATCTGGCAGAGAACCGTCAACAACAGGCTCTTTCTCGCTGACAGGCCTACCCATCCTCTCCCCGAGATTTTTCAAATACTCTGCCATCTTCAGATCGCTGCCAAAATCGATATTGGTTGGCATCATGTCGAATATTTTGTGAACCACATGGGTATTCTTTGGCCCTATAACATGGATGTCCTCAATATGGGGGTCTCTGATAAGGGGTTCAAGAGGGCCTGTACCAATGACCTCCCTCTTTATCAGGTATCTATAGTTGTAGGCTTCTTCTCTCGTCAGCGGAATTTTGGAAAAAGAAAGAGACAATCTGCTCTTTCCTTTGAACTCTTTTTTTACAGAAGAGATCTCAACAACCTTACCAAAGAGCTTGTCAATTAACTTTTCCATCTCCTCATCGCTTTCTGGGGGGGTTTCGTAAGGTGCTAACTCAAGCATTGCATCGAGAACAGCACTGAACTTTTCCTCTTCATCCCTCCTCAATCTCGGCTCTATAGCAATGTATCTCTTTTTACCTTCCCTGTCGGTGTAGATGTGGATGAAAACGGGATCGCCAACAGGATAGAGTATGTTTGGTCTTGGCAGGGACTTCATCTCTCTTGTAAGCTGTATAACAAAGTTCGGAATCGTCCCCTCTCTTTTTCTGAATGTGTTCAAATACCGCTTGAGATGGGGATTTCTTTTTATTGCCACGTCAAGCTTCTCACTTTTCACTGCCATCATTGCAATCACCTCAGGCAACTGCTGCAATCTCCACAACCAGACCGATTTTGGGCTCAACCCTGAAAGCGATCTGTTTCTGATACTGAGCGGGAGCAAGATTGTACTTCTTGATTGTCATGGTGTTCTTTACGTCGGTCCCAAATTTTCTAAGGGAGCATTCAGCCAGAAAAGTTGATGATGCTTCTATTTCAAGTAAAGACTCATCATCTATCTCTCCCGGGAGTATTGTGGCAATGACGGAATTGCCTGCTGCCGTGAATCTCTTGAGAAAAGCAACAAGGTCTATCGCAGACTCTCTGTTGAGATCAAACTTAACAAGAGAGGAGAGTGAGTCTATAAAGACCACATCGGACTCAAAAACATGCTTTGCAGATATGAGTTTGTTAACGTAGTCCCTCCTTTTCTTAGGGAGGCTGATGAGGGGGTAAACGGGAAAGAATTTCATCACTCCGGAAATTATGTACTTCTCAACAGAATAACCTATGCTCGACATCTGCTTAACAAAATCAACTGTTGTGAATTGAGTGGAAAGATATGTAACAGATACATTGTTCATCAAAAGCCCGTAGACCATCCTCTGGCAGACTATACTCTTCCCGCTTCCACTCTCACCAACTATGACTCCAAAAGTTCCTTTCGGGATCCCGCCTCCAAGCTTCTTGTGGAACTCATCGTTCGGGATCTGAACAGAATAGAAGGTCATCCTCTTTCACCCCTGGAACTCAAATGTCTTTTTTATCCCAACATCAGTTATGACCGAAAGCTTCGCAGTTCCGCCTATCTTTGCAGAATAGATGTAGAGAGTTGCCGTCTCACCGGGTTTTATAGAGATGGCATTGGACTGAAAGTTGACAACAGCGCCATTTAGCAGGACAGTAAGAGTCGTGTTCGTGACGTATATCTCCTCACTGCCTGTATTTTTAATGTAGATTATGTAAGCTCCCAGTGTCGAGTTGTAGATCACATTAGCTGGATCATTTATGATGTCAAAATCCGTACCCACAACCTTTTTCATCACTTCCCCCTGCTCATTCGCCTCTATTGTCACCTTCTGCACAGTTGTAAACATTATTGCCGCAGCTGATGATGCAAGAACTATAGCTGCAATGAAAAATATGAGATGCGTTGCGACATCCCCAAATCCCATGTCAGGTCACCGTGTATTCAACATAGATAGCATATCCATTTTCGGTAACAATCTTCAGTCTGTGAGTGGTGTTAATGCCTCCAGGAATTCCATAAACATCGATCTGGGTTTCCGTGCTCGGGTAGAGAGGTGATGACGAGTAGGTGAAGCTGTATTTCAGTCCATCAACTAACACATCGAAATACTCAGGATGAAGGGTTGATGTGCCGGTGTTTCTAACAATAACGCTGAGATTGTGCTGTGCCCCAGATGCTGTTGTTGTGAGATTTAGGATCTCAAGCCTTGTGTTTGTGCTGCTCTCAATTCTTTCTTTTTTATCTCTCAGCTCAACAGCGTAAGTTTTCGCTGTGTTGGAAACAACAGAGTAAATCATTCCGAAAGCGATAAGTGAGAACACGAAAAGTATTGAGAACGCTGCGGTGGTGCTAAATCCCATTTATCTCACTTACCCCCTTTTTTATTCTGTAAACCTGTCTTTCAACCTCATGGAGTATCTCCTTGTTCATCCTGCCTGTTTTCAAGGCTTCAATGAAGAGCAGTGACATGAGGTGATCGTGGACGCTCATATACCCTGCAGGCCTCCAGTCTGCATTTTCGTGGTACAACCTTATCCCTTTTGCATGCTTGAGAATATCGAACATAACATCCTCGGATATCCACCCGATGTCAACATAGTAGTCGAGAACATCCTCAATTCCGCTGTATCCAACTCTTTCGATAAGATGCTCGATCCACCTCAGCAGGAACATCATTGAACTGGTGTTCTTTGGTATTTTATCAAGAAACGTTCTTGGCAATTCTTTCTTCAGTCTCTCCCCAAGCTGTGCTGCCTGGGGTATAAAACCCATCCCAACATCGGTCTTTTCAACATCCACAGTCTCACTTCCTCTATCCACCTCACCTTCAGATTCAGCATCCCTCTTCAATTCCTCTACATCCTCTGACGGATGCTCGGAAGATGCTGTAATCGCCTGTCTCACCTGCATTCTGAGGAGCTTCTGCAAAGCTTTCTCAAGCCTGTCCATCTTTGCATAAAGCTCTGTTATATCCACCTCACCCCTGTCTCTGAGCTTCTTCTCAACATTGTTCAGAATCTTTTTGAGCTGTTCATCTGTTATCTTCCTGCCTTTCAGAACATCATAAAGGTCTTTGAGGATTACGGAGGGGATTCTTCCACGATAGCTATCGAGCTTGCTCTTAAGTTCCGACTCCGACAGAAAAATACTCTTTCTTTCTTCTTTCTTTTCCTCCTGCTCTTCTTCCCCCCTATTCTCCTGAAGCTCATCCAAGTAGATCACATTTCTGATGTCCTCTTCACTCAATTCCGATCACCTCCTCGTAAAGCACTTCATTGACTATCTGCTTCACATTTAATGCAGTTCTGAAGATCATCCTGATGTCCATCTGAAGCTCAAGCATGAGCTCCTCAAACTCTTCAACCTTTCTCTCAATCTCGTCAATTCTTTCAAAGCTCAGTTTTGTCGCCTTTGAACTACCAACGAATGGATTGATCTGAGCAGAAACCACCTCGTACAAAGCCATCATGTCCTTCATTGACTCCTCAATCTTCTTCATATCTTCCCTTATACCATCAATCTCCTTCTTCAGATTGCTCATTGAAATGTCCATTCTCGGCAGGCGATTTTCAATGTCATTCAGCCTCTCATTGATCTTCATTACCATATCGTCATCCTTAGATTCCTGAGCAGGTTCTTCTTCGGCGGCTTCCTCAACATCCTCTTCTTCAAATTCTTCAGCCTCCTCTTCCACCACCTCCTCCTTTCTTCCTTTTTTCAATTTTTTTAATAAATTAAACTCCATAAAAATCACCCCAAAAAATAAAGGATAAAAATTTTTGAGAGTTACTGGAGCTCTATGACGCTCTGCGTATATGCCGGCGGAGTCGTGAACTCAATTATTCCTGGTGCACCGAACTCAGGCCTGATCTCTCCCGAAACAGGTGTTCTTGGACTCCAACCACCGAATGCACTGCTGACATTGACTGTCAGTATCACCTTGTCTCCCGAATTTATAACTGGATAGCTACCTGAGGTAATCGAACCATCCTCGTCTTGAAGAACAATAATTCCAAAATCAGTCGCTGTGGAGAGATTTGCCCATGCTTTTAATGATGTATCAAACGTGTCACTGAGACCAGTGGTCTTATCTTCAAATGCATTTGTGTTTTGTGTAAACGTGACTGTCTTGCTACCATCGTAGAGCGTGATCTTTGTGGCGTTCAGATCAATGCTCTGACCACCGGTGTTGACCTCTACGTAAAAAGCAAGGAGATCCACTTTACCGTTAGCATTTCTTGGATTGTTAACATGACCCAGTACTTTGACGACTTTTATACCACTTGAGACTTCCTTGGTTGTCTGTCTCCCTGTTGCCAAAGCCTTCTGCTGCAGAAACCCGACGGTCTGTATGAGCACCGCTGCACTCACTGCTGCCACCAGCACGATGGCTATGAAGACTATCAGTATTTCAATACCTATCGCACCCTTCTCATCCTTTCTAAAACCCTTTCTTTTTACCACCTCTCAACACCTCCTTCTGGCGATTTAAAGTTAAATCTTAGCAATATAAACGGGTTTTTTGCATCTAATCTGGCATGTAATCCAGCAGAAGAGACAGTACATGATTATGCAGGTGCATATGCAGGTGGTTTGAAGTGAAAAAGGAAATCAAAACATCGAATCTGGAGGAGGAATACACCCGCTTTCAGCATGTGAATCAGAGAGATATATCTCAATACTGCCGAGATGTTTTTGCAATATCTTTGATTTTTCAAGATAAAACTGCACATTTTCCAGATGTGGGAGAGTTTCAATTTATCTATTTTTGTAAAAAGCTCTGTGCACAGCCAAGCAGCTTATTTAGATCGGGAATCAGAGAAAAAAGCCCTTCTGTTCCACCTCTGTATAACCTTTTTATAGCACCTGGACATGGATGTATGCATCAATAAGCTTCATGAGTTTTGTATTCTCCTTTCTGAATTGTAAAAACCCATCTCTTAAAATCCTTTTACCTTCTAAATGAAATTATCCGTCTCTTTTTCTCTCACAGAGGTTATTTTCGACGCTAAGGTAAATAAAATTTATCACAGAAAAGCCAAAAATTCATCAGATGGGGTGCCATTAAAACGTATCGGTGGCGGCGGGATCGCTGAGAAACATGTACACGGCACCCCTTTTATTTTATGTCAGAATGTATTGATAAAGGTTTTGGTGGGTTCAAGGTCAAACAGAGAAGTCATCATAACAGAAAAATTCATTTTCTTGAAGGTATAGAGGTTTTATGGTGAGTTTTGAAAGGATTTTTCAAAAACTTGAAAAAATTGAGGAAAAGAGCTGCAGAACCGCGATATTCTACGAAAACATACACCCTGCATTGGCCTTTTTCAAAAAGATTGTTTCAGGGAGAAAGGATACAAGTATTCTTCTTTTCTCCAACAGCACCATGAGACAACTTAAACTAATATCGGAATACATGGGACTGGATCTGTCGTCTGCAAACATCATACTGGTGAACAGCGAGGGAATTGGAGATGGAGTTTCAAGAGTTTTTAGGTATGACGATGTGGAGGGTCTTCTTGATTACATTGAGACTTTAGAAGGAACACTGGTTATAATATGCAGGTCTCACCTCAAAATAATCTCCGAGAACTATCCGAGAGCAATATTCGAGATTCTCGAGAGGGCAAAGGACAATCTCAGAGTTTACGCTCTCACGAACTTTGGAAGTTACACTGAAATTGAAAGGGAGATGATATCAAGCCTCTTTGATGTTTCAATAATTCTCAAAAAGCAGGATGAATACTTCGGATTCGGCGAGGAAGTCTACGAACTGCACATAGTTCAGAGCATATTTCCCGATGTGCAGCCTGGGATGGAGTACTTCAGGGTTGACACTGAAATGGAAATCGTTTCAAAGTGAAGGGATAAGATAATAAAACCTCCCATTTTTCTGAAAACATGAGGCTCAGAGTTGCCCACACTCCCGATGCTGATGATGCCTTCATGTTCTATGCCATGATGGAAGGTAAAATTGAAACCGATATCAGAGTGGAACACACAATCGAGGACATAGAAACTCTCAACAAACTTGCATTCCATGGTGATATTGATGTCACAGCACTCTCAGTCCACGCCTACGCCTATCTTCATGACAGATACAGGATTCTGTCAGCGGGAGCGAGTGTTGGGGAAGGTTATGGGCCAATAGTCGTTGCCAGAGAACATATTGATCTGGAAAACGCAAGAATTGCTGTTCCAGGCAGATACACTTCAGCCAATCTTTATCTGATGCTTGCTTTAAGGAATTTTGAACCTGTTGAGATGAGGTTTGATGAGATAATCGAGGCGGTGAAAAAAGAGAAGGTTGAGGCTGGACTGCTCATCCACGAGGGTCAGATCACATACAGAGAGCATGGCCTTGTGAAGGTTCTGGATCTCTGGGAGTGGTGGAATCACAGAGCAGGCCTGCCAATGCCCCTCGGTGTGAATGTCATATCGAGAAAAATTCCTGAGAGCGTTCAGAAAGAGTTTCTCAGGGCGATGAAGTTGAGCATAGAGTACGCCATAAAAAATCCAGATGAAGCGATGGAATATGCCATGAAATATGCAAGGGGAATGGACTTTGAAACAGCAAAGAGATTTGCCATGATGTATGTGAACGACTACACATACACCATGCCAGACTCGGTTGTAAGGGCAATGGAAGTGCTTTTTGAAATGGCAGAAGAAAAAGGAATCCTGAAAAAACCACCGCTGGACATACTATACTGATTAAATTAGTTCATTTCCCTTGAAGACCGGTCCGTCAGCACAAACCCTCAGCCCGTTTTCGAGAACACATGAACCGCAAACCCCAATCCCGCACCTCATGTACTTCTCAAGTGAGAGTTCTGCTCTGTCAATGACCTTTTCTTTTTCAAATATTTTTATGAGCTCATGCATCATGCTTTCTGGCCCGCAGACGTATATTTTTTCATAAAGGCTCAGTTCCTCATCAATTACTCCGTTAACAGCAGTTCCCTCATTTCCATAGCTGCCATCCTCTGTGAAAAAAACAGCATTTTCAAACATATCTGAAAAAACAAGCTCTTCTTTCGTTTTTGCTCCATATACCACCTTCACATCTGCTCCAAATTTTTTCAGAGAATTGTAAAG
>JALUWC010000324.1 GCA_027019885.1 Geoglobus sp. | reverse complement strand
GTTATATTGACTTCCAAGAGGTAAACAGGCTCAGGAGGAAGCATAGAGCTGGTGATGAGTTTGGGATGGTTTTATGGAAGGTTCTTTGCTATGGCGTCTGGTGTGATAAATATATAAACTCTTAATTCAGTGCATGAATATGCACATATCGATAGTGAAACCTTTAATTGGGGAAGAAGAAATAAAAAATGTTAAAGAAGTGTTGGAATCCGGAATGCTCGCTCAAGGCAAGGTAGTAGGGCAGTTCGAGGGGGAGTTTTCTCAATATGTGGGTGTTGACCATAGTATTGCGGTTTGTAATGGGACTGTAGCATTAGACCTTGCTTTGAAAGCTTGCGGTGTTGGGGAGGGTGATGAAGTTATCACAACACCCTTCACTTTTGTTAGTACAGTGAATTCAATCCTTTTTCAAAGGGCTAAACCTGTTTTTGTGGACATAGAGAGGGACACTTTCAACATTGATCCTAATCAGGTACAAGAAAAAATAAGTGGTAAAACTAGAGCCATACTCGGCGTCCATCTTTTTGGTCATCCCTTTGACCTCAAACCCATTCTTGAACTTTGTGAAGATTACAACTTATTCCTTATAGAGGATTGTGCCCAGGCTCACGGGGCAGAATATGAGAGGAAAAAAGTTGGAAGTTTTGGGGTTGGGTGTTTTTCCTTCTATGCGACAAAAAACATTGTTACCGGAGAAGGAGGTATGATTACAACTTCTTCGTCTGAGGTAGCTAAGCTATGCAGAATGCTAAGAAACCATGGTGAGAATGGGAAATACAACCATGTTATCTTGGGCTACAATTTTAGAATGACAAACATACAGGCGGCAATTGGAATTGCACAGTTGAGAAAGCTTGATTGGCTTAATGAAGCTCGAATAAAGAATGCAGAGTTTTTAAATAAAAAACTTAAAAAGAGCGGGTTAAGAGTCCCCACAAAGAAAAGCAATGTTAAGCATGTATATCATCAGTATGCAGTTCTTGTTGAGGAGGATTTTCCAATGTCGAGAGATGAACTTGCAGAATACTTGAAGAACGAGGGAATTGAATGTGCGATCCACTATCCCAAACCTATTTTCGAGCAACCTCTTTACAGGAATCTGGGATATGAAGATGAGAGGTGTCCGATCGCAAAAGAGATTAGCAGAAAAATTCTTAGTTTGCCTGTTCATCCGGGTTTAAGTAAAGATGACCTTGAATATATCGTTGAGACGATAAACAGCGTGTAGGGGATAAAAAATGAATGTTGGAGTGATAGGGTTAGGTGTAATGGGTAAAAACCACGTCCGCATATATTCTGAACTGAAAAAAGTTGATGAGTTGTATATTTTCGACTTGGATTCAAGTCGAATTAATTCTGTACTCGAAAAGTACGACGCATCTCCATGCAGTTCAATTGAGGAGATGTTAAAGGAGGTTGATGCTATCAGCCTCTGTGTTCCTACATCACTCCACTACCAAATAGCAAAAAAGATCATTAGGAGAAAAGTTGATTGTCTGATTGAAAAGCCGATAACGGCAAATTATGACGAAGGGATTAAACTTCTTGAGTTTCTTTCCCAATACAAAGATGTTGTAGTTGGGGTTGGACATATTGAGAGATTCAATCCCGTTATTACGGAAGTAAACAATATCCTCTCGTCACCCTATTTGATTGAGATAAAACGCCATAACCCATCATCAAAACGGATAACAGATGTATCTGTTATTGAAGACCTGATGATACACGATGTTGACGTTCTTTTCAACGTCTTTTTCAGCCCTTCAGAGTACAAATTGATTTCAAGAGGGAATAATGACGTATGCAAGGCTTTGGTTGAAATTGACAAAACCGTTGCAGTTCTATCTGCCAGCAGAGTCTCTCTGAAGAAGATAAGGTCGATTTACGTTGAGGATGAAATTGCCACTATAGATGGAGATTTGATGAACCAGGAAATTTTCGTCTACAGAACCCCAAAACTTCGAGATAAGGGAAGTGGAGGTTACGTGCAGGAGAATATAATAGAGAAAGTGCTGGTGAACAAAGTTGAACCG
>JALUWC010000323.1 GCA_027019885.1 Geoglobus sp. | reverse complement strand
AAAATGCAGTGTCTGCACGATCAAATGTTTTTAAAATTGATACGTGATAGCCTGGCACTTCTATCAATCCACCCTCTTCAACACACCCTCCACCATCTCAACAAGTTCGTCAGTGATACCAATCCCCTCCCTGACCATGTACTCCATCCTGTTCGCAATACTCTCAATCTCCTCTCTCAAATCAGCCCTTACCTTACCCATTGCGAACTCCATCTCAGCCAAAGCTGTCTTGAGATCATTCTGCTTCACAGCATAGAAGGCAAGTCTTATTGCCTTTCTCGCCATCGTCTCGTAATCTTTTGTCAAATGCAGGCTCACATTGTGGTACTTCTTCATGTACTCATAAACTGTCTCCCTGAACTCCCTTATGCTCGGCCTCTCCTCTGGATTCTTGCTCAGGCACCTCATTATCAGATCATCCAGCGGTTCAACCTCCGGTCTGAATTTAGATGGTGGATCGGGAACAAGATCAGCTATCCTGTTCCTCAGATTTCCATCTCCTTCTGCAAATGGATTGACACCAGTGATCATCTCATAAAATATCAAGCCGAGCTGATAAACATCTGTTCTCTCATCAGGTATCTCCCCTTTCACAGTCTCAGGTGCCGCATAAGCAGGAGTCAGGCCTTTCAAACTCGATCCCAAACCTGTGGCAAGTCCGAAGTCAGTTACCTTGGCCTCCCCAAATCCTGTCACGAGAATGTTCTTTGGCTTGAGATCGCAGTGTATTATGTGCTTTGAATGCGCATACTCTAAAGCTCTTGCAATGTCAAATGCAATCCTGCAAGCTTCCTCTATGCTCAGCCTGCCTATGAGTTTATCAAGGCTCGTGCCATCTACATATTCCAGAACAAGATGAGCTCTTGGTCTGACTCTCGGTTTGATCAGGTTGACTATGTTTCTGTGCTTTAATTCTTCCCACTTCTTCACTTCATTGAAGAATATTTCCTCCTGTTTTTCGTCCTTCAGGTCTCTCGGCACCTTGATTGCAAAGACTTTCCCATCCTTTTCAACCTTAAAAATATCTGCAAACCCTCCACCTCCGATGTACTCCAGCTTATCGTATTCTGTGAGGAATTCTTCGATTGGATGGGTTATTCTTTTTTTATTTTCATCTCCCCTTACTTTCACTTTTCTGCCATCAATAATCACATCATCAACTCTGACAAGTTCAATATCCACTCTCCTAACTCCTGTCAGTATGTCTGTTGCCCTCGTTACGTTCTGATTGCAGGCTTCAATCAATCTGTCTATGTACTCCTTTTTGTAGGAAGTCTTGAGACTGGTTGATTCATCAAGAAGTCTATTCAGGTAGTTCCAGATTTTGCTGTAGAGTTCCTTTGCATCATAGTATTCTTTCTGAGTGAAAAGCTCTTCAGCTCTTTTCATCTCCATTTCAGCTTGAAGTATCATGGACTCAATTAGCCCCTCGCTTGCCCTCTTCTTCAGAACTTCGAGGGAGTTTTTATCCTCAACATCAATGGAGTTTAAATAGTTCAGTACTTTTCTGAACTCTTTTTCTATTCTTTCGGCCTCTTCTTTCGTGCCTGCAGATTCAAGTTCACTTTCAGCTTTCCTGATTAGAAGTTCACCCTTTGCAATCAGACAGCTCTCAATGCTACTTCTTAGGTTGTCCATTGCCTTCTGAATCTCGTCTTTCTCATCAAAATCCCTCTTTTTTGCAAGTTCGAGTGCTTTTGAGTAGCTTGAAAGAGCTTTTTCATAAAGCTCCTTAGCCTCGTCATATTTCTGATCATCAAAGAGGTTATGGGCATTTTTCACGATTTCTCTGGCATTTAATATTAATTTCCCCATGTCTCTCTTGTCTATTGCGATTTTAGCCTTTTCAATGTTCTCCTCAAGGATTTTAATTGCCTCATCTATCTTCCGGGCGAGCGTTTCGTCTCCTCTCTCCATAGCAGCTTCTCTCGCTCTTCCGTATTCCTCTATGCTTTCCTTCCATTTTTCTATGCTCCCCTCATATTCTTTCCGGGAAAGGAGTTCTTCAGCCTTCTCTGCGAGATTTCTGGCCT
>JALUWC010000322.1 GCA_027019885.1 Geoglobus sp. | reverse complement strand
CTGAGGAATGTATTTTACGGGTTTTTTGAGTATTGTAACCGCTTCCTGTCTGCCTTTTCTGTCAAGAGACCTCTTTAGCTTCATATGTTCATTCAGAAGAGACATAATGGATGGAAGAGGAATAATATTGTTGATTGCTTTGTAAAATGTTATAGCCCTGATTTCATCGTAATCGAGATCTGTGAGAGATGTATTTAGCTCATCTGAAAAGAGATTTTCCATCATCTTGGTTTTCTTCATCTCAGGGATTTCCTGACTTAATTTTTCTCTTAGAACCTCTTTATTTAACATAACACCACCTCAGAACATCGGTGCGAAAAATAGAGCACCGACACCTATACCAACCACAAAAGCAACAAGAATGTTCCTAAGTGAAGGTCTGTATTTGAAAGCTCTATGAAGAATTTCTGGTTCAAGAATCGTGCTGAGGAATTCAGGATTTGTTTTTAGATTAAGAACCTCTTCACTCTTCTTCGGTTCAAGGATAACGCCTTTTTCTGCGTCGAGCAAATAAACATGTTTTCCGTTTAACCTTATTGGCTTTCCATTCAAAGGCCATGTCTTCCCTGTCATCGGATCAACGTATGTGTTTCCTATTCTTTTCAGCTTAACCTCTTGCCAATCAAAACCACTTTCATCAATCAGGATTGCTTTTTTTCCTCTTCTCAACTCAACCACCTCCAAATTTTTGTCTTACAAACCTGAGAACAAGAAAGGCAAGTTTCACTGGATTATTTCCTGCAACTCTGTAAATTGTTCCAGTTCCGTGCTCGATCACAAGTATTTTGAACATCTTGAACACCTCTCTTCAATCACTCTAACTCTCCTCTCAAGCTCGTCAACCCTTTCAATCACATTCACGGGCTTGATTTTCAAAACTTCCATCATCAAACCTCCTAAATCGGTTTTAAAGCTTGAATAATTTTGTAGAAGATACTTATAACTCTCTCAATGAGATTTATGAGAAATTCAAACAGAGCCGCATGCACCCTGACAAACTTTTTGTAAAAACTCCAAATGTTCCTGCTTGTTCCCGCTGACCATGCGAGAACAAAAGCCTCAAACAATCCGAAAGTCAGTAGTCCATTATCTATGAAAATCAATCTGAAATACCAGATGAGGCCTGAAACTATTACATAAGCACCAATTGCGAAGTCTAACAGATTTGAAATGCTAAACTCTGATGAGTAATTTCCTGTTGCTATTTCTTCTGTCTGTGTCCAGCCTTCTGAATATGCAGAATAACTTAGCAGTCCAATTTTGATATCAACAGGACTGTTTGAAACCATCAAAACACGATAAATCGGAGATAGTTCTGGATACTCTACAGGAACTGCAATCCCCGGCTTGAAAAGCTCTCCACTATCATAATACATTGAAATGTGCTTTGTTCCGTTATCATTCATACTGTATGTGATAACTATTTTCTTTGAAAGGCCGATCCAGTCGAATTTCTCAATTGTAGTATTCTGATTTCCGAGTTCGAGATAAATAATTGAAGTATATAGGTTCGGTCTTGTGTAATTGATCTTATAAGTCAGTTCGTTTGTTCCGTAAGTCAGAGAACCGGTAACTGTTTCGCCTGCGTCGAGAATATGTATGATCTTTACTATTGCCTTTTCCTGTGGTGCTGTATAATCGAGCTGAGTTCTATCCGTGAATGATAGATAAGTTTCTGGAGTGAGACTGAAGGCACTTACAGGCATAACTGCAATCATTGCAATAAGAAGCACAGCAAGCACTCTCCTCATTTTATCGCCTCCCCATCATCTTAATGAAGCTGACAAAGGTAACCAGAATCGCCATCCCGATGAGTCCCTCAGCATTTTCGTAGAGCAGGTTTATTCCCTTATCCAGTGATCCTCTTCCAGTTCCTCCGATGGTGCCAGTTCCCCCTGTTCCGGTTGAAGGTGTTGGTGTTCCTGTTGGTGTTGGTGTCGGAGTTGTGGCTGGAGTTATAGGCTCGAGCTGAACAACAACAGAATGGTAATCCTGTGTTGCTGTGATCTCTCCTGCCTTGCTGAAGTAACCGTCC
>JALUWC010000321.1 GCA_027019885.1 Geoglobus sp. | reverse complement strand
AACGAAGCCCCGTAGGGTAGTGGTCAATCCTGCGGGACTCTGGATCCCGCGACCCCGGTTCGAATCCGGGCGGGGCTATCCTCCTCTAAGATCTATAGCCCACGCCAAACCTCAACATTCATCCTTCTGTCAAACCACCACAGAACAAGCAGACGCCGACGCCTCGCAATCTCATCAATTGTTACAACCCCCACCTTCTCCAGCTTCCTCTTGCAGATTGGACAGTACTCATAATGCTCAGTCTTGAGCCTTTCAAGGAACTCAACCACTTTGTCCTTTGATACATTGAATACCTTCCTCCAGTTGTTCATAAAGCCAAAATTACCCGTCCTGTTGCTATACTGAATCAAAAAGCCGAGCCATTCTTTCTGTTCATCGGTCAGATCATCAAACTCAATCCCAGAGTAAAAGAATTCGTTAATGTCAATCACCGCCTTTCTGGCATTGTAACGGAGATGGTGAAGGATTTTCCCAAAATTCTCATCCTTAAACCAGTTATACTGAGAATAGATGTTGAAAAACTCATAGGTGTCATCTAAAACGTTGCAATATTCCGTATCGAGATACATCCCGAATCCTGCCTTTCTCAAATACCTGAAAAACTCCCGTTTCCATAATTCTCTCAGCTCTGCCATCCATTCTTTGGGGAAGTAAGGGCTAAATCTTACATACTTTCGATTCCAGACAACAAAGTTCCATAACGCTATATGAACGTGCAAATGAGGCTTGATTGGCTGGCTACTGCTCCAGATGTGGACGTTCATCACTCCTCCCTCTTTAAAATCGCCATTGAAAGGAACGTTCTCATGTTTCCTGAGATATTTCCTTAAAAACCTCCTTAAAGCACTTCTTGCAGCTTTTTTCATAATTTCCTTTGCTTTTGATACATCCTCTTTAACCAGATATTCTGGGATAACATCAGGAACCGTGAAAACCATCCAGATCAACGCTAAATCCCTCTTCTCCTGTTTAACTTCAGATAAAACATCATCAAACTTTCTGAAGCTGATTACTCCCTTTTCCCTTACTGAATCTGCAATTGCACTGAACTGTTCAAGCTTTAAAGCTGAATATCTTTTTGCATCACTGTGCTTTTTGAGAGGATGCAAACGCCCTGCCATCAGCCTGTAATTCTGCTTTCTCTCTCCACCCTCCCAGTAACCACCCTTGGCAAAATCAAGAGCAGGCTTAAAGACATCTCCATGTCTTTCACACCTGTAATGATCAAAAAGAACCCGTGCATAAACATCATTTTCCCCATAACCCAGATGCTTCAAAAGCCTGACAAATTCTTCATGCGGCTCAACCCTTGTATATCCATAATCAAGCACCGCATAACCGCTAATTCCAATCTCATCAAGTCCTGCAACTCTATAAGCCTGAAGAGTTGTTACAAGCCTCAAACCATAAGTTTCAAAGACAGTTCTCAACCAGTTGCTGTTAATTTCATCATCTTCTTTTATAAAATTATCAGAATTATGGGGCTGTACTGTATTGTAAATAGGTCGAGATAAACCCGTAGGGCTGGGCTCTGCAGAATGGGTCTGGTGGTGGGGAGGGGTATTTTTATTCCCTCGGGATTTATAAAATTGAGCTGGATTTAAGCCTTTGATGATCATTCTGAGCTGTATTACCCTGTCAGGATCTGGATTGGGTTTGGAGAGCTCAATTCTAAGAGATTCCTTAGCCCATTCCTTAACTGGATCCTCCTCATGAAACTCTGTATCTTCGCCTATGATCCTGTTAAGAACCTCTCGTTCCCAGTCAAAGCCCGGATCTTGATAGATGCCTACAATCTTTCCAACGTTATTCTCCTCAAAAACCTCAGCATTGAGCTTTGGGAGAATAATAACCTCATTTGGTTTTATTCTGTAAATTTCTCCATCTACTCCTAAAATTTCATACTCCTGTGTGAAAGGTGAGACAGCAAAGACTACCCTCTGCATGCTATGGAAATAAAAAATAAAAAATCAGATCTCCTGCCCAAGGATCTTCTTCAGTTCATCCTGTGCCGTCTTTGCAACAGTTCTGAGCTCTCC
>JALUWC010000320.1 GCA_027019885.1 Geoglobus sp. | reverse complement strand
GTAGTCTCTAATTCCAAGCTCCTCAACCATTCTTTTCATTTCTTTTATTCCCTCTTCCAGACTCCACCTTGCCTTCCACTTCAACACGTAATTAATTTTATCAAAGGAAACCCTGTAGTTTCTGTCATCCTCTTTGTACTCTATGTATTTAATTTCTGCATCTGGGATGATTTTTGCAATGGTCTCGCCGACTTCACTGATTTTGTAGTTTAAGCTGTTATCTCCAACATTATATATCTGTCTGTCAACCAACTCCTTCTCAGCCTCGTATGCCGCAACACACGCATCAGCGACATCTTGCACATGAACAAAGGGCCTGTATTGATTACCCCCATAGATCGTTATCTCCCTATCTAAGACTGCTTTTGCCGTGAGCAAATTCACCACAATGTCGAACCTCATCCTCCTAGACCATCCAAAAACTGTAGCGAATCTCAGTATGACAGGTATTATTCTATTCTTATCAAAGTAGTTTGCTGAATTGAGAATTATTTGTTCTGAATCTATCTTAGATTTAGCGTACAAAGAAACAGGATTCAGAAACGACCCTTCATTAACCCAAGGCAACTTTGATGCGCCGTAAACACTGCATGATGATGCGAAAATTAATCTTTCAACACCATGATATTTGCAGACTTCCATGATGGCTTTGGTTGCTTCCACATTCACAGATTGTGTTGCCTGCTCATTAACACCGCAAGCAGGGTCACCAACGATGCCTGCCAGATGAATTACCGTATCTACGTCTTTTATAGCATACGTCAGGTCTTTAATGTGTCGTATGTCTCCCTTCATAACCTCCAGATTTTCATCGTCTTCGAAAGGCTTCAAGGCATCATCACCAAAGAGCATCAGGTCTAAGACTCTCACCCTGTAGCCTCTGTCCAGAAGTTTTTCGACTAATACATTCCCTATGTATCCGGCACCACCAGTTACTAGAACATCAACACCCATCTTATCACCCTTTGACCTCAAACTTCTCAAGCACATCTAATACATAATCCAAATCTTCTATAGTGAGCCCTGGATGATTTGGCAGCCCGATTATTCTGCCTGCGAGCTTTTCTGCGTTTGGTAGACGCAGGCTGGCATAATTAATCTTGCGGTTCTGACAAACAAACGGGCAACCCCTGGGGTATGGAGAAGTTTCTAAAACCTTTTGTCTGTATAGTGGTTGTTTGTATCGGTATCTCGTCTCGACCCCTTTATCCCTAAGTTTTTTAACTACCTCTTGTGTCGACATTCCTACTCTTTCTTCAAGAACAACAACCGGGCACCAGAAGAAGGTATGTCTAATGTATTCTTTAATTTCAGGAACTTTAAGCCATTCAATTTCCCTTTTCTTTATTTCGTTGAGGAGATAAACAGAATTTTCAATCCTCTTCCGATTTAGCTGTTCAAGCTTTTTTAATTGCACTATACCTATTGCAGCATTTATCTCGCTCATTCTGTAATTATATCCCAGCATCACATGTTCGTCTCTCCCAATCATTCCATGGTTCCTTATAATCCTAGCTTTTTCCGCTAGGGTATCGTCATTTGTTGTTATCATTCCCCCCTCTCCGGTCGTCATGTGTTTTGTTGCATAGAATGAGAAGCATCCAGCATCCCCTATGGAGCCAACTTTTTTGCCTTTATATTCTGTACCATGCGCTTGGGCACAGTCCTCTATTACTTTAACGTTGTTCTCACTTGCAATTTTTATTATTTCGTCCATCTCTGCTGCATTCCCGAAGATGTGGACCGGAATGACGGCTTTTGTGTTCTCAGTGATTTTGTTTTCAACGTCCGAAGGATCAAGGCAGAAAGATTCAGGATCAATGTCTGCAAAGACTGGGATTGCATTCTGGTGCAATACAGACGAGATCGTTGAGAAGAAGGTTACAGGGGGGACTATCACTTCATCCCCCGGTCCAATACCAATTGAGGCGAGAGCAATGTGTAAAGCTGCGGTACCGCTGTTAACAGCTATAGCATGTTCTACGCCGATGTAGTCAGCAAAATTTTCCTCAAATTCCTGTACTTTAGGACCGGAAACA
>JALUWC010000319.1 GCA_027019885.1 Geoglobus sp. | reverse complement strand
ACTGCATGGGGCACAACAGAGTAGTCCATTTTTACCTTCTTACCCAGCACTGCATTGTAGAAGACCACCCGAGCTTCGTAGTTGGCAACGTTCTTCAGCATGAATCTGCCGTTGGCATCTCCCAGGGCATAGACCCCTGGTTGAGAGGTTTCCAGATAGTCATTCACAATTATCCAGCCCCTGGCGTCGGTTTTAATTCCGCCCTTCTCCGGCTTCAGCAGGTCTGAATTTGAAGCCCTTCCCACAGCCACAAGTATTTCTTCCGCCTCTATCTCAACTCTTTTGCCATCGCTTCTCTCCGCTACAACTGCCTTTGAATTGCCTCTCTTTTTCACTTCCACAACTCTGTGACCGGTGTAGAGCTCGGCCACCCTGCTCATTTCTTCCTGCACTGCCCTGGAAAGCTCTTCTTCCTCATTGTAGAGTACCCTGTCCAGAGCCTCCACGATTTTCACCTTGCTGCCGAGCCTGGCAAAGAAGTTTCCGTACTCCATGGCTATGTAGCCGCCACCGATTATGCATAGACTCCCGGGCATTTCTTCAAGCTTTAGCAGGGTGTCGCTGGTTAGGTAGCCAGTTTCCTTCAAACCCCTTATCGGCGGAACCAGGGGCTTTGAACCGGAGCCTATGAATATTTTCTCAGACTTTATTCTCTCGCCATTGACCTCGAGGGTGTAGGGGGCGACAAAGCTGGCTTTAGCCTGGTAGTAGTCTATGCTGGGGTGCTCTTTGAGGCTTTTCTCTATCTCTCTAATGTCTTTTTCTATAATCCGACGCATTCTCTGCATTATTTTCCCAAAATCGATGTCTTTTATCTCCACGCTTATTCCAAACTCTTCTGCTCTTTTTATCTCGTAGATAAGCTCAGCAGGATACAGCAGAATCTTCGATGGTATACATCCCCTGGTGAGGCATATTCCTCCCGGCTCGTCTTTGTCGATAACCGCCACTTTCGCTTCGGGGTTTCTTGCTATTAACCCCGAGACCACACTCATAACAGAACCTGTGCCTATGGCAATAGCATCGTATCTCTTCATGAGTTAATTTTTATTTTTCCGGGTATTTAATGTTGGCTGTTTCAGCTGAAAAACCAGCGACAAATCGAAAGGGAAAGCAAAGATGGATCCGCCTATCTTCCTCAGCGTACCTTTTGCTATCTCTTAGACAACTTTATAAAATTGGTTTTGCATCTTTCTCATAAAATAGGGCAGAAGCAAAAAGCGGTGTAATCTTGTAAAAGGTTAATGTGCTGATATATGACGGGTGCAAGAGATGGGAGAAGTGATAGAGGCGGTTTACGAGGACGGCGTTTTCAAGCCGCTGAGCAGAATAAAGCCTCCGAAGTCAAAAAAGGTGGAAATAATGATAATAGCCGAGCTGGAGAGGGATATAGACAACGTCTTCGGAATTTTAAAGGAAGGCATCGACATAAAGAAGCTGAGAAAAGAGATGGATAGGCATGTACCTGGTTGACTCAGACGTAATTATTGACCTGCTGAGGGGTGTTAAAGGCTCAAAGGAGTTTCTACTGAAGCTGTTTGAAAGTCGCGTCTTCATCTCTGTTTTAACCGTCGCTGAGATAATGAGTGGCAGAGAAACGAAGCAAATTTCTAAGAGGGAGCACATCCTGAAATTTTTGAAGAATTTTGAGGCAATTTCCGTTGACTATGAAGTAGCTGTGCTCGCGGGGGAAATAAGAAGGGACTACAGCATCCCGATGGCGGATTCCATAATTGCCGCGTCTGCTCTGAAAAACTCCCTGGCGGTAGTTACGTACAACACAAGGCACTTTGAAAAGATCCCTGACCTTGAGGTGGTTAAGCCTAATTACAGGTAGAACATAGAATCTTCAAAAAAACCAAGAGTCGAAGAAAGTGACCACGACAATTTTGAGGTAGGTGGAGAATGGGCCCCTGGATTTATACCTGTTTGGATATTGTCCACGACTAAAGCTCCACAACAAAACTTACTCGCATTTGATTGGGCAAATTCTCCGTAACTAAACCCCTCTCCCCTCCATGTACTCTTCTATTCTAACCAT
>JALUWC010000318.1 GCA_027019885.1 Geoglobus sp. | reverse complement strand
ACAGCTGGATACTCCTTATCTTTTGGCAGCCAGTGCGGGTGCTTGCCATTCAAAAATTCCTGAATAACTGCAGCAGCAATGAAACTCTTACCTAATCCAACGGAATCAGCAAGGATGGCTCCATTGTAGTAATTTAAAATATTGATGGCATTAATAACACCAACAAGCTGGAATTCCATCAGTATATCCTTCTCTATGAGATTCAGAACCCTTCCTTCTGTCCACCTGTACACCGGATATTTGAAGAGAGTCTCCGGATCCACAAACCTGCCGAGTTTTGGATAATCAGTGTCGGGCAAGACACCAGAAACTTTAATCACTTTAATTAGGTCCTCATTAAATTCAATTGCTTCATCCCACAACTGATCAAACCAGTTGTTCAGGTAGATAACATCCTCTCTTTCGGTCAGTATTACATTTAGTTCCTTGTTTCTGGTAAGACCTTCAGCAGTGAAATTTGAGGAGCCAACAATTGCTTCTCCAGGTGAGCCATATCTGTCCTCTAAATCTTTTAAAAACAGATAAAGCTTGGCATGTAATCTCGATTTATCAAATAACCTGACTTCTATTAGATTTTGGGCGATGTAGTCTCTCAGCCTTCTTAGCTGATTTATTTGGAATTCGTCGAGCTCTTTGCTCTGCAATTCCTCTATCATCATCTGCTTGAAGTACTCCCTTAAGTCGTATCCTTCGACAAGTTCTTCTTTGGTCTCGTGGGTAGTTTCGTTACCCATTACTAATTTTAAAAATGGTCTTTTTCTAACCTCATCAGGAAAATTCTCATCCACAAGGTTGAATCCGCTCAGGAAGAAATATCCAACTGCAAATTTTGCCTCGTTACACCTCTTCAGTCTGTCTTTAATAACATTAACAAGCTCATTTCCTTCAGTGTTGTCTATAATTTTTGAATCTCTCAGAGCAATCATTGTTTTATTCTTGATGGCTCTTATTTATTTCTTTTACTTCAACAACTTGTTTTGGAACAAAATCTTCCTAATCTCTGATGACGATTATAACCTTCTACACAGCATACCTCTTTTGAACATCAATCATAGCAGAATAATCGGATGTGTTATTATTCTCAAACTCAACCTCGATGTCCTCAAGCCCAAGCTTCCCGGCTGAAGAGCGAGAAAGCTATCAAATTTTGGATCGAGAACATTCTCTCAGATTTTTGCATACTTAATCTATTTTAAAAAATTTATGGGGACTACTCTTTACGTTCCTTTTTCCTATACTCAATGATTGACTCAATGTCCTTAGTCTCTTCCTTGGCCTCTCCTATAAATTGTTCAAGCTCAAACATCTTGGAATCCAGCTCCAGTTCTAATCCTTTTATATTTCAATCCAAACTTAGTCTATCTTTCTCCAATCCCCTCTGTCCTAGAACCAAAAAAAGAAAAAAGAAAGCTATGATTGGTACAGCATCTCTCGAATCCTTTCAACACCTGCCCTCAGGCAACGCTCTATTTCTTCTACCACATCTCTGCATTCAGCTAAGCTTTTTGGCTCTCTTATGCTAACCTCCTCTCCAGCAATCTCCTTGATGGTGAAAGTGCGCTCTTCCGGAAGCCCTTGCATGTACTCCTCCTCCATCGCTATTATCAAGTCGTGATCGATTATTTTTAAGCCGTTGTACATCACCTTGATGTCGTCGATGGCCTTTGGAATGTGATCCCGAAGCAAGTCCTTCCCGTACTTCCCTCTAATAACATTCCTTGCCTCCGGCATCAGGCTTTCAGGTTTTTCGTAAGCCGCAGATTCGACGCTAACGCTGTAGAGTCCAATTTCGTCGAGAATTTTTATGAGTACGGCCCTGGCAATAGGACCTCTGCACGCATCCCTTCCAGAGACTATGAGTATTCTCTTAGGAGTATTACTCACAAACGTATTGCCGAAAAAATAGCGCTCATCAATCCTTTCTCCGAGCACTTCTCCAATCAGCCTAAGTTGTTCAATAAGTTCTCTTGCTTTATCCTCTCCAATCCTATCGGATTCTCCCCTGATTCCCAAGATCAACCGTCCTATGCAGTACCTCACATC
>JALUWC010000317.1 GCA_027019885.1 Geoglobus sp. | reverse complement strand
AAATGGCATTACAAGGTGAGTCCACTAAACCGGAAAAGAGCCGAGGGTTTGGAATTATTTCCTCCAAGTGTATTGTTTGTGATTGTTTGGATGGAGAATTTGTTTTGATTTCTGGAAGTGCTGCATTATATTCTTCAAAGCAACATGAAGCAATTTACATTCTTAATGATTTTTACTGGAAGGGAGTCATAGTCTCATTTAGAATCTGTGAACCAAACGGGCCCATAAACATCTATAAATGTCTGGAGTAATCTACTCTTCAAATTTGAATGAGACTGTCAAGATAACACCCCCCAACCATCAATAGCAGAGCCCCTCCAACTGATTTATTTTATTACAGCTTCCGCTAACTTTATCATAACCTTATCCAAAATTCTAACTATGACAAACATCACCCTCGAAAAACTCGCAAAGGACATCGAACTCCTCAAGAAAAGAATTGAATATCTCGAATCTCAAATTCTCACAAAGCAGGATATAATGGAGATTGAGGATTTTCTCCGGAGAAAGGAGAGAGGAGAACTTGAACTTTTGTCATTCGATGAGGCTTTGAAGGAGCTCGGTATTGATGAATCTGAAATTCGAAAAGAGATTTTTTAGTGAATGGAGAAGATCGTGTGGTTTTTGATGCTGAGAAAAGGGAGAGAGCTTACAGGTAAATCGCTCTACTCATGTTCTTGAGGCAAAAGTTTAACATTTTATACCCATAAAACTATGTCATGCCACGTCCAAATCTCGGGAAAGTACGCGTAAGCCTGACAGTTTGCAGGGACGTTCTGGAAGCTTAAAGGGATAAATCCCCTAACATGTCTCAGTTCTTCGAAGGTAGTCTTCTGGAGTTTCTGAGGTGGGTGAATCACCCTTTGGCATCTTCTAAAGGAATGGACCGGATTAGTGTGCACTGATGGGCTCGAACACGGGATCTCCAGAGGACTGTCACCCCAGGTGTCACGTGATTTCTGAACTGTCCGGAGGTAGAGAGAATAACATGCCCATCACCCAGAAAACCGTGCTTGAGAAACTCCTTGAGCTCTACAGAGAAAAGAAGAGGGCTGCCCACATAGCTGACCTTAAAGAGGCCTTCAATGTTGTCGAGAAGAGAGACGTCGCGAGACCCCGTGGCTGGAGGAAGACTGATAAAATCAAATATGCACTCAGAGAGCTCTTCAGAAAGGGGAAGCTTTCAAGGTCGGAGAAGCAGGTCAAACTTGAGAACTATCCTGCCTCACCCTATGCGAGTGTCAAAAGCAAGACCGTGAACGTGTACTTCTATGCTCCCGCTGACTGCGCTGGCAAAACCCTGAGCTTTCAGGTGTACGGAAATGCTGTCTCTGTCAGGTTCATAGGATATGCCGAGAGAATCAAAGAAAGGCCGAAGAAGGAGATGGTTCTTGAAGTCCTGAGAAATTCTGAGAGAGCCATGACGGCAGGCGAGATAGTGGAGGAGATATGCAGGAGGTACGGTGCATATAAAATCGAGACGAGGCGCGATTTTTACAATGCTGTGAGTTCGATAACCAGGGCTGTCCTCAAGCCGCTGCGCAAAGAGGGTTTACGCGGTTTTAAGCTCGACGGGAAGTGGGTGTGGTACTTCACGGAGGAGCAGCTGGAAAGGTACAGGGAGCACTACATAAGGAACAGCGAGCTTTTGAGGACTGCAAGGGATCTGGTTAAGAGTGAGAAGGCTGTTCCACTTAGCAGAGTACTCTCAGAGGTTGCAGTTACTCCTGACGAGGCAAAGTACCACCTGAAGAGGGTTGCCAAGTACATACCTGTCGACATAAGAGTTGAGACAGGAGATGGGAAAACAGAGGTTCACGTTTCAGTTCCAGAATTTAAAAAGGATTCATTCATCGACTGGATTAGATATGCTGTTCCAAGGTCACAGTCAGGCTTTGGATACGAGAGCTTCCTTGTTGACCTCGAATCCGACTGGGTCGGGGCGCTGAAAAAGGCTGTGAGAAAATCGCTTGCAAGGGTTAACATCAAAACTGTAATAGGGAGCTTCTACGAGAAGCTGGTTGCAAGGCTCTTCGAGATCATATGCAGCAGGGCTGACAGTCCTACTCTGTTTAGGTTTTCCCTGCCCTTCGTGTTCCGTGATGAGAAAGTGACGAATGTCTGGATTGTGACTGAAAACGATAGAAAGCTCGAGTTTGATGTTCTGATCAGGGAGACTTTCTATCCCTTTGATGTCGTGGCGGGCGGGAGGCCTCGCTGGACATAATCATACCCATCGAGTGCAAATACAGGATGGTCAAGTCTGAAGACGTTACAGCATTTGATGACAGGATAAGAGCTGCCTTCGGAGAGGGTAGGAATGTTCTTCCCCTGATGATAGGTCTTGGCTGGAACAACGAGGCAATACATCTGGCAAGGAGGCTGGGGATAATGACACTCTATTTTTCTGCCATTGACAGGCTGATCAGCGAGATGACCGGGAGGCGTTACAGGCACGAGGATGAGTGGAAGAGAGTTGAGGAGATGCTGAACAGCGGGGAGGTTACACTGAAGGAGCTGAGGGAGAGACTTAGAAAAGGTGAGTGGAGGTTTGAGTTTGAGAAAGCATTATTTGCTCACACTAATCTTTCGGGGATATAAATTCTGAAAGCAAGATTCAATAGTTCTCTGTGTCTTTTCTCAAATGAGTTCATATCCCATTTACCATATTCCCTGAGCATGGCTGTGATGGCAAACGGATTGCGCTTAACCTCAAAGTATTTTTCTTTTTTCCTTTCGAAATCATAATTTGAGGCTCTAGAGTTTCTTCGCTTGTTGAGTAATGTTAAGTTGCCAAGTTTGTTAACGATTCTATCGACATCCTCCTCACTGAAAATACTGAGCCATTCTCCCTGTGGTAAGCGCGGGAGTATGTGTTCTACAGTTATGGTGCTGAGATTAGCGTAGCCTGGGAAGTTTTCTTCCTGCATTTCCATGTCAAGACGGAGAAGCACGTATCTCGCCATCTTACCGCCTTTGAGAGAGTAAAATTGTGAATCACTGAGCTTTGATAGAAGTATGTTTTTGACAGCTTCCCTATCAACGAAGTCAATTTTTCTTCTTTCCCTCCCTCGTCTAATCTCCTCTGAGTACTCAAACATCCTATTCAGGACGCCTTCCGATGTTTTTTGTTCTTTTATCAGCTTTATTAGGTTTATCGAACTTGTGAGTCTTTCCGTCGCCGTGAAATCCGCACACCACTCTATGAAGAATTTTCTTTCGAGTAGAAACGCAAATTGGTATAATGTACTCTCATCTTTGAATTTCTTGTAGAAAAGCATTAATGGTGGAATCCAGTCAGAAAATGGTAGGAATCTGTTCATAAGCTCCATTAAAGTTTGATAACTCACTCTTTCTTGCGGACTCAGACTGCTTAACTGAGGATCAAGGATTTTGTCCTTGTAAATACCACCATATTCCAAAATGATATCAAAAAATTCGGTACCTTTTCTAATCCCACTATCTTTATCTTTAAAAAGCATTTCGAATTCATCAACGAGTTCTCTTTTTGCTTTCTCCTCAGCAAATATTGTCCTCACATAACTAATGATGCTCTCCAGCCTCTCCCTACCAATATCTTCTTCAATTTCCCTCCACTTTTTGAAATAGTCTTCTCTTCTCTCTTCGGGCACAAATTCTAAATTCATGCTTTTAAGCACATCTGCAGCTGATAAGGGTAACCCACGTGTGTTGAGAACATTAAAAAGTCTGAATGCTGAGCTTCGGTTATCGGTAATTATCCGTACAAAATATACACCCGTAAGAAGGTATTCCAGAAACATTATCAACTCTTTTTCATTTAACTCTTCTGCAAAATCTCTGAATGTTTTTATAGCCTCATAAAGGTGATAGACTGGAGAATCTTTGTCTGGGTATTTGATTCTTTTCGAATTAAAGTCTTCTAAAAATCTTACTGTTCCTCTATCTTTGTAAATATACTCTGAAAAATTTTTTTCAAGATCTCTCCACACTCTGATCCTTTCTCGAGTAGGGATACCACCAATCCTCAAACCCCTTTGAACCAAACAAGCTTTAATGTCTTCTTTAACTTCTGGATTGTTTGCATAATCTCCAAACACAGCCAGTAAAACGATTAATGATGTCAGTCTTTGTTGACCGTCAACAATCTCGTAAGTTATCCCATCCTCTTCTGCTTTTAGGAGAATTGTACCTAAAAAATAATTCTCTTCCTGACTATCAATTGCATCTCTAATATCATCTACAAGTTCTTGGAAGTTTTCTTCATTCCAACTAAACGGTCTCTGGTAAAGTGGGATTTCAAAAAATCTGTTCATAAGAAGGTCTCTGACATTTATCTCTTTTGCCTCTATAATTGGTTTCTCTTGAGGCATATATTTTTCATATTTTTTGCCAAATAAAAGCTTTTCTAGTTATTTATTTGAAAAGAATTCTTTCAAGGACGAATCTAACATCCCTTTCCTTTACCGTCTTCCTGCCCGCATGCTCTGCGAGCGCCTTTGCCTCCCTCCCAATATCTCTTATTAAACCTTCAAGAAACTCTGACAGAACTTCTAAAGCTTTTCTAGAGATTCTTTCAACTCCATTTTCTTGCAGAATTCTCTCCACAGTCTGTAAAGGCATGCTTCTGGTTATTCTCGGCATTTAGAACAACCTCTCTAAAGAATATTGATTTTAAAACTTAATAAAATTTATACACGGTTTAAAAAGAGTTTAGAATTTTTCTGGGAACGTTTAACCTTATAAAATAACTCCCACCAACTCCCCTCCTCTCCATTGATATCAGCCCGTATCTGGCAAGCCTTTCCAGATAGTACCGAAGCATCCTGTCCCTAACTCCAGAAGGATACACCTTCCTGTAAAGCTCGTAGAACTCGGGATAGAAAATTCCGTTCTCAGGGATGAGAGAGATTATCTTTCTTTCCTTTGATGAGAGCTGCTCCACCATGTTTTTTGTCTTTGCGAACTGCGACTCGGCCAGAGCACTCTTTATGTGCTCAACGGTTACTTTGAATTTCCCATCCTTCTTCGCGAGCTCTCCTGCTCTGAGGAGGGTTTCCCTGGCTATTCTCACATCACCTCCCAATTTCTGTCGCAACCTCTGCCAGGTACTCTACTGCTTCGTCATCAACCACTCCCTTCTGGAACGCAAACTCGATGCGCATCCTTATTATCTCCCTCATCTCCTCAAGGGTGTAAGCTCTGTAGGGTATTTCCTCAACAGGGCGGAGAGAGCTCTTTATGCGCGGGTCGACGTTCATGAAAACGAACTGGTCGTTTGTTACCATTATCAGCAGGGCTGGAATTGCCTCTTCTTTCAGCCTCGAGAGGTCGTAGAGAACTTCAGAACCTCTCGGTAAGAGGTGATCGATCTCGTCAAAGCATATGATCGGGAAAGCCTTTGTCTTCTTCAACTCAGAAACAAGAAGATCGTAAAGCTCGTCATATGCAACTCCTCTTCTTGAGGGAATCCTTCTCGTCGGCTTTACCTTTCGGATGAACTCGAAGATTATGGTGTAAAGAGCTCCCATTCTGGTGTTGACCCGGAAGCAGTTTATGTAGACAGTGAAGGCATTCGCCCCCTCTTTAAGCTTTCTGAAGATGAACTTTACAGAGGCTGTCTTTCCTGTTCTAGGCGGGCCATAGATGAAGATGTTCGCAATCTGTGAATGATTTTTGAGAGCAGAGTTTATCATGGATGAGACTGCCTTTATCTCCTTCTCCCGATGCGGAAGATGATCGGGTATGTAATCAGGGAAAAGAACTTCCTTCTGCCTGAAAACAGGATCTTCGCTCACGTACATGATTAGAAATTTCCCGGGAGAATTTTTAAAGATTGGAGGAGTGGATTGCAAAGTGTGTGTGGCTGATGCTACTGCATCACCGCAAACTGGTTTTTGCAGGCAAGAACAAATATAAAAACCGCAGAACACTAATAATAAAACAGGTGCAGTTCATACCCGTCGAACTTGAGGAGATAATCAGATTCATGAGAAATCTGGGATACGTAGTAAAGAAGCCCGGGAGAAAGAGCGTGGTAGACGAACTTCTCGGAGCTTTTGAAGGCGCGGTTCCCGAAGGCGAAACAAGCACCGAATACCTGAAAAAGCTGAGGGAAAGCGGTTATGGAAAGCTTTCATAACTTTTCTTCAGGTTGTTATTCATGTAACAGCCATCAACTTTTTTAAAGATTGTTACACAAATAACAAGTATGAAAAAATTCACGAAATACGTGCTCTCAGAGTTCGGAGGGAGGGCTGTAACAAGGAAAGAGCTGGAAAAAGCATGTAAAAGATTCGGAGAGAATACAGGCAGGGTTATAAACTTCATGATATCCTATGGCTACCTGATAAGAATTCTCCGCGGAGTTTATTACGTTAAAACTCTTGAGGAGTTCAGCACGCGAAAGAGTGTCAGCACATTGAAAATCATCTATCTGGGAATGAATGAGCTTGACGTGAAATGGTACTTTGGACTGAACACGGCTTTGAGGCTGAATGGTGCAACACATGAATTCTCTCCTGTGATCCATGTGCTGAGTGATTCTGTTTACAGACCGAAGATTGTAAAGATCAATGGAGAAGATGTCAGGTTCATAAAGCTGAAAAAGGAACTCTTCGGCTTTGGAGTTGTCGAGAAAAAAGGGATGAGATATTCAGATCTTGAGAAAACCCTGCTTGACTTGGCATATCTCTCGAGATACCGCTCGATGCCAGAGGAGAGAATTGTGGTAACCCTGAGAGAATACGGAAAGAATACCAGAAAGAAAAAGCTTGCAGAATACCTTCGCTTCTATCCGAAGAGCGTGAGGAGAGTGGTTGAGAATGCCGGACTTGTCTGAGTTTGTCGCCTTCGTGGCCGAGAAATCAGGGATTCGAAAACCATCGCTGATCGAGAGAGATGTGCTCATCCACAGGATTCTGAGAGGAATCAATTCTGCATTTGGGAATGCATATCTCTTCAAGGGTGGAAGCTGTCTGGTGAAGTGTTATTTCGGATACTACCGCTTCAGCGTTGATCTTGATTTCACGTGGAGGGAGCAGAAAGCCTGGAAGAATCTGGGAAAGAAAGGTTTGAGAAGGGAGCTTGTGGCGCAGGCTGAAAAATTCGGCTCTGTTCTTGAGAGCACTGCACACGACATGGAACTCGATTTCAGATGTGATGTGAAGAACAAGAATTACGTAGAATTTGGCAGTGGAAGCAGAATGGCGACGTTCAAGCTCTGGAAGGGAGGTGAGCTCATAAAGGTTCAGGTTAATTTTGTTGAAGAATTGCTTTTTCCTCATGAGAATAAAATCGCGAGAACCCTTCTTTCAGGGAAGAAGTTGAAAAAAGACGAAATGGCGTACTTTCAGGATTTTCTTGATTTTTACAGACCCTTTAAAGTCGCATGCTACACCCTTGAAGAAATCCTCTGCGAAAAGATACGTGCAATACTCACAAGACAAGCTCTGAAACTCAGGGATATTTACGATGTTTTCATGATTGAAAGAGCCGGAGTAAAGATGGAGAATTTCAGGGAAGAAATTCTGAAAAAGCTCATTATTGCTATGAAGTTTGAAAGGTACAGAAAAATGCTGAAAGATGTAAGAGCTCTTGAGCTTGAGAATGTGATTGGTGATCCTTACGAGCTTGAGATGTTCATTTCAAAACCTGAAGAAGAGTTTTATTCTTCTGCAAGAAAACTTGAAAATTTTCTTAAAGAAATTGCTACTAATGCGGCAAAACTTTAAGCTACGTGCCATTTCAGCAATCAAGGTGACAAAACTTTAAATACTTTAACGTGCCATATAATTTAAAAGGTGACGTGATGTACTTAGAGAACTTTCACTCCCAGTTAGCGAAGAGATGGCAGGGAAGCTTGTTCAGGGTTAGCGATGCCTGTCGAATAAATAGGAGAGCCAAGGAATATCTCCACAGATTATCGAAAGAGGGATACCTGAAAAGAATTCACTGGGGGTGGTACTTCATTCCGGCTGAATACAAAGACCCATGGGATTTCTTAACAAAGGACAGGGGTTTCAAGGTAATTATCAAGCAGACCGCGGCAAGCTTGTGGAACTACGATTTCGTTCACAGGGATGTTTACCGCTTAACTGTAAAAGACAGATCATATGGAAAGGCGCTGGAAAGCTTTGCCAAGGAAATGGGATGGGATTTTGAGGTGGAGTACCACGAGAGAATTCCTTACGAGTATCGCAGGGTGGATAAGTTATTCGTTGAGACGATTGAATCCAGCATAGTCAGCTGCATTTCAGACTGGTCGTTTCTGGACGCTTTCGCAACGCTGTACTTCAGGAGGGATGACATCGACTTCAAGAAGCTGAAGAGAATGGGTAGGTGGAAGAGAATTTCTGGAACCGATACGAGGGTGTGGACTGCCTTGAAGTACGGATGTAAGCTTTTCAACGAGAGTTTCGGAAAGGAAGTGTTCAGAGTCAAGATTAGAGGGGAATTGAGTGAGGACATGAAAGAGCTGATTCAGGAAGCGGTTGAGAAGGTGGTCGAGTTTGCTTAAAGCTATTGACATGATGCGGAAAAGGGAGGGAGAGATTCTCAAGGCAGTTAAACATCTTTCAGGGGAAACAAATGCTTTCAATGAACCGGAAATGATGGTTATAGGCGGATATGCTTTGAGAGCCTTTATACCATTTTCCAGATTCACCAGAGATTGCGACTTCGCTGTCAAAAAGAGAAACGGCTGGAATATTGATTTCCTTAAGAAAATTCTTCCAGATGGTTTTTCCATCGAGCATGAAGAGAAGAGGGGAAGTTATGGTTTCATGAGATGCGTAAAATTTCTCAGGCATGAGAGAAGCAGGATAAAAGTCTCGATCGATTTCATGGAAGGGGAAATCAGGGGAAGAGAAGAAAAGGATGCTGTTATTATCGACAGAAAAATGATCCAGAGAAGGGAATTCGTCGAACTTGTGATAGGTGGAGAGAAGGTCAGAATTCCCGTTCCATGCTACACGGATTACTTCATAATGAAGGTCGTTTCCTGCAGGGCTTCTGACATAAGGGATGTTGCTGCCATAATTCTGGAAAGAGGAGCTCCGGAATCGCTTGACGAAAGGTTGAAAGAAGTTCTTCCGCATCCTGAAGTTTTCGATGCAAAGTTAAACAGGATAATTTCTGAAATTAAAAAGAAGATGTTTCTGGATAGCTGGAGGGGAATTTTCGGGACGAAGAAGTACGATGATGAGGACAGGAAGAAAGTTCTTAAACTTCTCGAGAAGCTATGAACATCTCTTTGTGGATGAATGGAATTATGCACGGGATTAAAGGTAAACTTTAAATATAAGTTTTGTAATTAATAAATTTTGTAATTTTGCATTTACCTCTGTATGGGGAAAGAGGCTCTGGTGATGGTTGTTTTTGTCGGCCCGCGGCG
>JALUWC010000316.1 GCA_027019885.1 Geoglobus sp. | reverse complement strand
AAAAGTTATTACCAAAACCTTCGAGAATTACCGCATATTCGTGTCTAAAAAGGGCAATGTTAATCTCGGTGGTGTATTCGTTTTATGGGACAGCAGACAGTCATACTATTTGACAGGAGGTGTTAATAGAGAAAATCCACACCACAGTGCAATGGCATTGGCAATGTGGGAGTCAATTAAATTCTGTAAAGCGATTGGGCTAAATTACTTTGACTTTGAAGGTTCAAGTATTCCTCAAATAGAGCGATTTTTCAGGGGTTTTGGAGGAGATTTAATACCATATTACGCAATACTATATTCCCCACTCGGCAAGATTAGTCCTTATTCCCGGATATACTAAATTGGAGCGTGCTAAACCCACCACTCATATACATCCCTACAAGTTGCAAACCACGCGTTCCTCTTTTTACCCTCAGCGATAATCTTCTCATACAACCTGCTCCAGCCCGGAAATTCGTTTTCATTAAACACCCTCTGGTGCCACAGCACGGTCACAACACATCCGTTCCTCTCTGCGTATTTGAGTATCGCCTCGATTTTCCCCCACGCATCCTGAATATCCTTGCTCACCCTTGCAAGTGCCACGTCCATTATGGTTAGAGGTATCACCAAAAAATCTTCATCCTCAAATGGTTTAAAAGGAACTGTTTTCATCTCTCTCCAGCCAACCCCGCTACGCAATCCAAAGCTTGAATCATACTTAAATCCAGCATCCTTCTGTAACATCCACGTTTCGGGTATTAAGAGGTTAAGGTAGTGCTGTCTGACGCCAAGAACCTTTTTGCCAGTAACCTGCTCTATCCTCTTTTTCTCTTTTCTCAGCAAATTCTCATCTTTGTAAGAATCGTAAGATCCGTGAAGTCCAATTTCCCAGCCATACTTGACCAAGTTCTCAATAACTTCAATTATTCGGTCGTCGTCGAGAGTATAATATCCTATTGTAATTGAAAATGTACTCGGATTCGTTACCTCAAACCTTTTTTTTTCTTCAAGAAAAAAGAACGTTGATCTCACGCCATATTTTTCTTCGATCTGCATAATTTTTTCAAAATTCCAGTAGGGGTTAATTCGTCCTTTGTTAAAAATGCTTCTTAGATGATAAAGTCTGCCAGTTTTACAGAAATAGTAAAGGCAGTGCCACCATTTTTTGTCTATCCTGTCAACATCATGGGTGAGACAGATCGAGAATTTGCTCTCGTCAGGCCAGTCCAATCTATTCATAATAACATTCCACATTTAATTCAGTTTAAAAGAAAATCGGTACTGCACATGTGGATTCTCACAAAACTCTTCTAGGCTGACCGGATAGGATTCGATGAACCATATCATAAACTTTAAAATATCTATTTTCTCCCTAAGAACCTTAGTTCTTTTATGACGCCATTCACCATTTACATTGTCCCTGCTCACAAGATCCACACATTTTCGTAAAATGTTTTTAGAATTGGATCCATCAAACCTGTAAAGTAGACCGTATCTCTCTTCAAGCTCTTTAAAAACTCCAAAATCAAAAGCCTTGGGATGTACAAGCACGGTGGGGGTGCCGAGAAGTGCAGCTTCTGTTGACATTGTGCCAGTCTCACACACTGCAAGTCTCGCAAAATGCAGTAGGTGATGGATCTTCTTTTTGAGGCTCCCATCAATGACATGAGGTTTCAGTGACTTTGGAACCACATTCCCCTCTGCAGAAATGAACACATCGACATATTTTTCGAGTTCGTTAACAAGAGCTATTTTCTCCTCAGTACCGAAACCTTTGAGCCCCACATCATGGGCAGCGTCAAATGCATTAAATCGGAAGATCGCGAACTCATTTTCAGAGGTTTCAAGTTCATCAATTACACTCCTGTCGGGAACAAAGTATCCAGGATGCAAATATGACAGTTCCTTAAATGTATCCACTCTGAGATGTTTATTCCCCAGATCATCAAGATAAGCAGAAGGTGTTATAACCGCATCCACAAAAGGCATATAAGCCCTAATCTGAACGCTTAAAAGCCTGTTCACCCTCGGCTCGGAGTCATAGAAAACAAAGCTTCTCGTGCC
>JALUWC010000315.1 GCA_027019885.1 Geoglobus sp. | reverse complement strand
AAGTTCTACGTTTTCTCAGCTGTAGATGTGAGAAAAACGAACCAATTCTGATGAGAGTTTATACAGCAAGAAACTTCCTTACAGCGAAATCTTTCGTGAAATAAATCTTAATAATACTGCGAAAACAAGCCAAAATTTTTGATCGATAAAGCACCATGGCTAAAAAGAGCTCTGGAAAGTCTTGGAGTAGAATTTAAGCACGAAAAATTTCGGAAAGAGAAGTTTGGTCGAAGCAGTTTTTAGCTCTTTCAAACAAAGAATAAAGCTCTTCTTCTGCTCAATCACAGCTAAAAAGCCAGTTAAAAACTGGAGTCTGTTCTGTAAACTGCTCATGCTCTATTACAACCACCTGAGGTGTCAAGTTGTCACCCTCCTCTTTTGAGAAAAACAAATTTTTTAAATGCTGTGATGTAGGCTTCAAAATCTCCTGCAAAAATCATAAACTGCTTCGTAACTGAAGCTGTCAGATATCAAATATTGCAAAACAAATAAAATTTTTAAGATTTACTTTAAAAAATAAAAGTCAATTCTTTAAGTTCTTCTTCCTTTTAACATTAATCCACCAATGAGAGCAATCACGCCTACAAGCACTTCAAATCCAGGAATTTTGTTAGTATTGATCTTTAATTTGATATTGTCCTCAGATTTTATCCCTTCCGCCTCGACAATAATCTTAGCTTCATATGTCAAAGGTGGGAGATACACTGGTAAAGTGAAGCTAAACTCCTTTTCGATTGGCGGATTTTCAAGAGTTATTTCCGGAAGTTGAAATCCCTTTTTAAATCCAGCAGCTGAAAGAACTATCGTCACATTTGCTTTGCCTTTCCAATTTTTAGGCTCCCAATCAATTTTCAGTCTAAGATTTATTGTATCTCCCGGACTTGCAGTCACACTATCCGGAGAGATGCTTACAGTGAGATTTTGCAAAGTTATTTCCTGCGTAGCTGCATTTTTGGGCATAAAGTTTGGCGCACTGTTAGCGCTAGTAGCAACGACTGGTTGTGATACTATAAAAAACATAAAATTCAATATAATTCCAATGATAAACAGAGATCGGGACATAAATCTATTTTAACAAATAAGACATATTTAAAGATTGCCCAATAAACATAAAATTTATATAAAATTATTTATAAAAATAATGTAAACTTTAAATTTACATTATATAGAATTATATAAATTAACAGGTTGTTTGTAGAGAGAATACCAAAATAGACCTCTTTGGGAGTCACGATAGTGCTTTTCGAATTCTGAGGGTACGAACCAGAAGTAAGGACGCCGGGGGTGGGATTCGAACCCACGCGGGCAGAGCCCAGCGGCTTAGCAGGCCGCCGCCTTACCACTCGGCAACCCCGGCTTAAAGAAATCTTTTTGGTATCTGGTTTTAAACGTTTTGTTCATTATGGTCATTTGATAACTCGCAACAAAATGAAAAGACAATACGTAAATATCGCATTCCTTTTTTGATTTTGTGCAGTTCCCCAAGAAAGTAAAAATCACAACCGGAGAGGAAATTACGCTCAGATTTCCAAAGAAAAACGATTTGGAGAAGTTAATAAGAATGTACACGACTTTGTCGGAGAAGTCCCTCCGTTTTCTCAGACCTTACGAGTTTTCAAAGGAGGAAGTCAAGAAAATGTTCGAGAGAGTGGATTTCGAAAACGTCTACTCTGTTGTTGCGGAAAACGAGAAAGGAGAGATAGTGGCTGAAAGTAGGCTAATAAAGGTGGGTAAAGAAGCTGCCGAACTGGCTGTTATAGTTCACGACAGTTATCAAAACAAAGGGCTTGGACAGCACTTGGTGAAGGAAATGATAGAGTTCGCAAAGAGCAGAGGAATCAGAAGATTAATAGCGTTCATAAACGAAAGAAATCGTGCCGCTTTACACATCTTCGAAAAGTTCGGGTTTAAGGTTGAAGCCCGCTCCCACCTTGAGCCAAGCATAATGGGAAAAGATGGGGCAGCATTAAAGCTCGTCCTTCAAATTTAATCGTACTCCCTCCAAGTTTTCCCACACTTCGTACAGCGGAAAAATCTAACTTCGCTTTCGTCTGCC
>JALUWC010000314.1 GCA_027019885.1 Geoglobus sp. | reverse complement strand
TACCTATTACAGGACAAACAGTGTAATTATAACCCCTAAAACCAAGCCTTCAGGATATTCAGAACTGATCATGCTGAATTCTCCCTTTCAATCCTGTGAACCAGGTTTTTCAAACCATCCACGAATTGCCCAGATACACTGATGCCTTCTTTCATCATGTATTCGACCATGTTTATGGCTTTCATCAACTCATCTGCATGCTTCACTGTGTAAAATTTCAGATCCTCAAGGCAGTTCAGCAGTTCAGCCTTCTGTCCCAGTTCTGCATAAATTACAGAAAGCCTTCCAAGCAACTCAACAACCATTCTTCTGTTTTTAATAAGCTCTTCAGAACTTCTGCTTTTCTTAAGAGACTCCTTCTGGTGGTCAAGTGATCTTTTAAGCTCATTGATTAATCTCACCTTCTCTTCAACCATGTCCAGTGCTTCAAGGAACTCATCAACAGTCGAAAACCTTTTCTCCTTTCTCTTTTCAAGGCATTTCATCACGACAGAATCGTATTTGCCCAGACCATATTGCTGGAGGCTTTTTGGCTTTACATCTGGACTGACTATTTTCCCTGTAACCTCAGCCAGAGAGTATCCCTCATAAGGTGTTTTTCCTGTGAGAAGCTCATAGAGAATAACTCCGAGCAGATATATATCTGTCCTTTCATCAGGCTCACCGTATGCAAGTGAATCAAGCTGTTCCGGAGCAGCATATAACGGGGAGTATCCTTTAAATGTCATCCCAGACACAACCGCAAGCTTGGCAAGACCCCAGTCAGTTATCTTTGGAGCCAGATCTGATGATAAAAGGACATTCTGGGGTTTCAGATCTCTGTGCACTATTCCCTTGCTGTGTGCATATTTCAGACCCTCTGCTATACCCCGTATTATTTTAATTGCTTCCTCATCATCCACAGGCTTTGGATAGCGTTCAATGTCTCTGACGATTTTGCCATCTAAATTGACTCCTTCCACATACTCCATCTCAAGATACGGGATCGGATAGACGTTTGCATCGTAAAGCTTCACTATATTGGTGTGATTAAGAGTCTGCCACACCGAGACTTCTCTCAGGAAGCTCTTTCCCGTAGTTTCGTCCAGTTTGGGTATTTTTAAGGCAACAACCTGCCCATCACTTTTTCTCTTAGCTTTGAAAACTCTTGCAAACCCACCTTCTCCGATGAATTCAAGTGGTTCATACATTTGACTTAATTCAGATGGAAATATTAAAGCTCCTTGATGGAGAGACCTCTTTTCATTTTGAACTTTAGTGTGTTGTTTTGAAGATAATTTTTTCCTAAGGATGATCAACATTAAAATCAAACTTCCTCCACCAATCAAAAGAAAAATAGTCAATGATCCAATATTGAATAATCCTCCCATCTCTCTGAGATCACCTCTTCTTTCAGGTGTTGGTGTCTCAGATCTTGATATAGGAGTATTTTGAGCTGTGGGAGTTGATATTGTGTTGGGGGACGGAAGAGGAAAAAGCTCTTTATTAATCATCAACTCTGCACCAGGATCGATACGCAGTACTTCTTGGATGGTTTTGTATCCTTCTTTCTCTAATCTGAGAGTGAACTCTCCAGTTTTTAGTTTAATCGATAAGGGAGTAACTCCCTTGTATTCACCATTAATAAAAACATTTGCTCCATCAGGCAAGGACTGTATCTGGATATATCCAAACAACGGCATCAGTGTGGCCTGAACGGTTTTTGTTTGGCCGATATTAACTTCAATCATTTCTGTGTAATCTTCATAGTCTTCTTTGGCTATTTTTATTGTATGTTTACCGGCATCAATTACGTAATTTTGTATAGGTGTCTTACCTATCAGTTCGTTGTCTATATACACATCTGCATCAGAAGGGGTGGAAAATATATTTATGTTTCCTGTTTTAGGTCGGAATATGTAAAGGTTTGATCCGCCTGATGCCAATAAGTATGAACCATCTCTTTTTATGGATAATGAGGTGCCGACTTCAGTCGTAGGATAACTCCATTTTATTGTACCTGTTGCAGTCTCAAATGCGTAAATAACTCCGTTATTTCCATATATATAAATTAACGAATTGTCTGGATCAAACTCAACATTGTCTGCTCTCCCTCCAATTTGAGTCTTCCATAGAACCTCTCCGTATTTATTGAACACAAGTACTTCTCCGTTTGTAAGCCTAACAGCTATAAATTGTTCGTTTCTTGAAATCTCTATAATTGCTGGGGTACTTGCTATTTTATATTTGCTGAGTACTTTGGGTTTCTCCAAATTGAGAAAATAGATATAACTTCCTGAACCAAGTATGCCAATTTTGGTTCGAGCACCAATCTTGACTTTATAGACAGGATATATCTCCAAGCTTGAACCACTATCTGTCTTCCATAGCAGTTTTCCGGTTTTATTAAATAAATATGCACCTTTCATAGATCCGATTAAAATATGCGAAAAATCTGATGATGCATCGATATCGTAAATGTCAAGACCGACATTATAACTCCACAAAATGTTTCCTGAAGTGTCTAATAAATAAATCACATGGTGGTCAATCGCAAGAGGTTTTTCATTCCATATACCGAATAATATATACTTGTTATCATAACTTAACAATATGTTTCCTCTAATTTGCTGAGTGTCCTGATCTGATTCTGGATCTATGCTAAATAGCAGATTTCCATTTCTATTCAGCAGATATATTCTTGCACGATCGAGCCTTCTGTCATCAGGATTCTGCTGTATTGTTCCTATTGCAATGAGGCTATCATCTCTACTGATAGCAATATAGTATGGATTTCCAATAAATTTGTCATAACTCCACAACAGATTTCCGTCAAATGAAAATACCATTATCTTTTTATTGGCTGTTCCCACAACGAAATAATCATTTCCAGACTCAATCGAAATAATTTCAGCATTCAGGTTTTTTGTCCAAAGAGGGTACAATACTTCTTTAGCGAATGACACACCAGTTAATGTAGTCAATATTATTGTACTTACAAAGAATAATTTTGATAGTTTAATAAAAAATATTATAGTTTCGGACCGTTTATCCTCCAAACTCCTCATTCCACTTCTCATACCTTTCCACGTCCTTTTTCGTTAACGGCGACTTGACTTTCTCAAAAGCAAGATAAAAGTCTTCCATTGTCAGAGGACGTGTCTTCAGGCTCTTGTTCTTCAGCTCATCATATGGAAGTTCAGCAAGTTTGTGCAGATCTTTGTTCACATCTCTGATCATGTTCCACATGGCCTGCTGGCAGAGGTTGGAGATGTCCCTGCCGGAGTAAAGTCTCTCAACACACATTTCTGCAAGCTCATGGATGCTGAGTTTTGACGTGTCCAGACCTTTCGTATGGATTTTGATAATCTCCTCGCATGCCCTAACATCCGGCAGCGGTACATAGATCCTGCGCGGGAATCTTGAAAGAACAGCCTGATCAAGATCCCATGGTGTGTTGGTTGCTGCAAGCGTTAAAATCAACCTGTCGCTTTTCTTATCCTGAAACCCGTCAAGCTCTGAAAGCAGAGTTGATAGCATTCTTCTTGAAGCCTCACTCACATCACCACTTCTTGAGAGACTTAGGGCATCAAATTCGTCAATGAAAACAATGGAGGGTGCTCTATCACGCGCAACAGAGTAAAGAGCAGAAACGAGCTTCGATGACTCGCCAAAGTACTTTGACAGAACCTTATCAGCCTTAACGTTGAAGAATGTGGCATTCAGGCTTCCGGCTGATGCAGCAGCGAGCATGGTTTTGCCTGTGCCTGGAGGGCCGAATAAAAGAATACCTTTCCAGGGTTTTATGGATTCAGGTTTTTGAAGGCCGGCTATTACAATCGTCTCCATCATCAATCTTTTCACTTCATCAAGTCCGCCAATGTCACTCCACCTGACTTCCGATCTGGCAATGAGATTCTGAATGTATGAAGTGAAGTCCTCCTCATCTACTCCTGACTTTTCAACCTCCTTTCTCGATCCTGACTCCTCAACCTGCTTAGCTATCCTCTCCCACTTCTCAGCCTTTTCAAGATATGCTCTCCTCTGACTCGGCACGTGCTTGGCAAGCTCTCTCAGAATTCTTGCACAGTCAAACGCCTTTCTTTTGGCTTTTTTGTAGTCTCCCCTCTCCTTGGCATCTTTAAATTCTGAACTGGCTTTGTCAAGGGCATTCAGCAGAGGTCCGGTTAAATCGATCTTCATAAATTCAACACCCCTTCTATATCCTTTCCAAACCAACCCTTACCTTGTGAGCTATTATCTCAGCTTTCTTAATCAATTCGTCGGCTATCTCGCTGATTCCAGCCTCCATTCTCGCTCTGAGCTGGTTGCACAGCTCCTCAGCAACAACTCTCACATCCCCATCAGCATAGTTAACCAGATCACTTGCGAACTTGTAGGCATTGACGATTTCTCCAACCCTCAGGTTTATCAGCATGAGCTCCCCGCAGTAATAAGCAGATCTTCTCATGTTGTGCTGGGATACGCTTTCCTTAAGTGACTCAGAATATTTTATTCCAAGATAATTCGCCAGGTCTTTCTGGAGTTCAATTACACTCTGATACCTTTTCTCCTTCTCTTTCTCCAAGCATTTCATTATTATGTGTTCAACCTCCTTCGCCTCTGGATTGATTTCAGAAGGTGAAACAGGATGCCTTGTTGCTATTGCCATCCCGACCTCAACAACATTGTCTCCCTTGAACGGGAGCTCTCCAGTAACAAGCTCGTAGAAGATGACTCCAAGCTGCCAGATATCTGTTCTTTCGTCCTTCTCAATTCCAGCTATCTGTTCAGGAGCGGCATAGTAGGGAGTGAACGAAGTGACTGATGTTGATGAAGATTCGGTGAGAACCTTGCTTAACCCCCAGTCACTGATTTTAGGTATCCCATCCCTAAGAAGGATGTTCTGGGGCTTCAGATCTCGATGAATTACGTTCATTGAGTGTGCGTACTTCAACCCCTCCGCCACATTGAAGATTATCCATGCAGCCTTCTCAGCATCAACAGGCTTGGGCAAATCTGCCAGAGATTGATCACACAGCTCCATCTCGAAGAAGGGGATAGGAAGAATGTTGTAATCGAAGACCTTGACGATGTTCTCATGTTCCAATCTCGTCCAGTTTGTGAGCTCCTTTATGAAGGACTTGCCTGTTGCGGGGTCGAGAGAGATTGGGAGCTTTACTGCCACGAGTTTGCCATCATTTCTTCTGGCTTTGAAAACCCTTGCAAAGCCACCTTTGCCTATGAACTCAACCTCAGTATAGGAGTCAGAGAGCTCTGGAGGGAAGGTTTTAGGTGTGGTTGGTTTGGGTGTGAAGTCTGATGGAAATTTCAGCTCTTGTGGTGGAATTGTCTCTTCAATGCTATCCGGCTCTGAGACCACCTTTATCCAGATCTCTTGCCTCTCTTCGTATTCCCTGCCTAAACCGTCCCTGTATTTTACTGAAAATGTTACTGGGTACTCTCCCTCATCCACAAATTTGAACCAAATTTCTGCTGAACTGCTTTCTCCAGGTTCTATTCTATCCGGTACGGAAAGAATTCTGTAAGCTACCGAGTTCTTAGTATATTCATCGAGCTCAAGCTGGATGTCGATATCAACAGCATGGGTTGAACCTGAATTATAAATAACCGCAATAGCTCTCGTTCCCACTTTGAGTTTGAATTTTAAAGGCTGAAGAGAAATGCTCAGTTTTGGAACTGAAGTCTTAATCTGTTCTTCAAAGGTTTTTATGAGATTCTCGGCTTTTTCAATAGCCATTTGATAGTGTCCCATTGAAATTAAATTTTCAATCTCAGAAACGTTAGATTGGATTCCAAGGCTTTTGGCTTGATCATATAGAGTTTTGAGGTAATCCAGTTTTTCAATAGCAAATTGATGTAACTCTTTTATTTTTTGAGCTTCTCTTGTGATCTTCATCGCCTTCTGCTCAGCTTCTTCAATCATTCCTTTTGAAAAAAGGTCCTTTGCCTCAACCAGTAATTTTTCAATGTTCTCGGTATAATAATTCTTGGATTTCAGTTCATTTAGCAATCTTTCAGCCTCTTGCAACATCTTTTCGATCTTAGAGTATCTATAGTATCTATCCAGCATGTCCGAAAGTTTCTTAACAAGCACCTTTGCTCTCTCGACCGCTTGATCCACCTTTCTTTCAGAAACTAAATTCTCAACTTCTGAGATATCTGACGGTATTCCAAGGTTTTTGGCCTTTCCGTGCAATTCTCTCAGCCTTATCAAGGTTTGAATTTTAGCTGCTTTTCGCAAGTCCCCCATGAACTTATACTTCTGGAGGGCTTTAGCATATTCACCATTTTTTAAGAGCTTTTCCACGCTGGCAGAAATATGAGGAGTTAATGCAAGCTTGGCAAGGGCTGAGGCTATATCTTTTAGAGCCCATGAACGATAATCATCTTCAAGCCTGTTAGCAACCTCTATCGCCTCTTCAAACATCTCCCTTGCTCTTTCAATCTCTCCAGCCATGGCAAGGGCTGAGGCTATATCTTTTAAAGCCATTGAACGATCAAGATCTTCAAGCCTGTTAGCAATGGAGAGGGCTCTTTCAATCTCTCCAGCCATTGCAAGGGCTGAGGCTATATCTTTTAGAGCCCATGAACGATAATCATCTTCAAGCCTGTTAGCAACCTCTATCGCCTCTTCAAACATCTCCCTTGCTCTTTCAATCTCTCCAGCCATGGCAAGGGCTGAGGCTATCTCACTTAGAGCCAATGAACGATAATAATCTTCAAGCCTGTTAGCAATGGAGAGAGCTCTTTCAACGCTAATTTCGTCAATTTTAATGTCTTTAATGTCTTTCTTTTTTCTATCCCAAAAGAACACCTTCAACACCTTTTACATCAATTGGAATCAGCATACCTTCAGACAATATCCTGTTAATTCCACGCTACACGCCTTAATTTTTATCGCAAACAAATCAGTTTTACGTATCTCAGGAGTATTGGGTGTGTCTGTCCTTTTCCCTGCTCACAACCCTCCCTGCTTCCTCAGGCTCCATCTCACCCTCCTTAACAGCCCTTATCGCATCCAGTATGTCATCAAGATCATCCTCATAGCTTATTCCAGTTCTCATTGCCATTGAGGTCATCTCCACCACAGTTGACACAAGCTCATCCCTGCTCCTTGCCTCGAGATTCTTCGAGATGAGCCAGCTTTCAAGCTCCTCAGGGTCTAAGCCTTTTACTTTCTCCCAGACTCCTGCAGCCTTCAGATCCTCCTCATGCTCCTTCAGTATGAGAACATTCGATACGGCTCTCAGCTCCTTCTCAAGCTGCGCCTGGGCTGCAAGTTTCATGTCCTTTTTCTGGGCAAGGGTCTTTATTCTTCTTGCAATGCTAATCTCTTCACTTTTATCTCTTGCAGATCTGGCTTTCTCGAATAGAATCTGAATCTCGCTCTCTATCTGCCTTATGTCATTTCTCAGATCTTCAATCTTCCTGTTGAGCTTTATCTCCATTACCTTGAGCTCATCAGCTTTCATTGACTCAAGAGGATTTCTTGAACCAAAAAGTTTTGAAAAGATCTTCACCATCCTGATTTACCCCCATTAATCCTCTTTTTCAAAGCTCCTTTCAATGGAAAGCATCTTCTCTGCATCCTCAACATCCATCGTTCCTGCCTCAACACTGCTCCAGGCTTCAAGCAACTGCTTTTCAACCTCGTCCTCAGTAGCCTCAAACTCTGCAATCTCCATTTCAAACACCCTGTTAAGACTGTCCAGCACCTCCTCATACTCCTTTCCTGCCAGGTTTATCTTTATCAGGGCAGTTTCAAGCTGTTCCGGAGAGACTTTTGATAGCTTCTCCCAGAGCTTTGTCTTTTTGAGCTCTTTCTCGTATTTTTTGACAACAAGCAGATTTGAGACCAGCATGTACTGCTTGTGGAGTGCCATGAAGTTTTTCATCTTAAGCTTCCCTTCCATGTCGAGCTGTTTTATCTCCTGAGCTATCAGCTTCTTTTTTATCAAATCAGCTCCGATGCCTTCCTGGAATTTAGCCTTTTTTTCCTTCTCAATTTTGTTTATCTCCTTTCTTATCCTTTCTATGTTGTTTTTCAGCCTCATCTCTTCTTCTCTGAGCTCCTGTAGTTTCAGCTTTTCAATTGGATTCCTCCTCAATTTGTCAAGCAACCCCATAATATCCCCTCAATGGTATTAGCTATCAACTCCTATATTAATTTTTCTCCACTTTGGATTTAATTGAAATTTAAGCCAGCAAATTCCTCATATTTCCTGAGCATTCTATTGTCAACTGATGGACGTGTTGCATATACGACCTCAGCGACTACATCTGTTGTCAGGAGCTCTTCCCTGCCTTCAATTTCCCTTCTGAACATTATTCTTTTGACCTCATCACAAATGAATTTAATGTCCGCCCCGCTGTAACCCTCCGTAATTTCTCCAAGAAAATCGAAATCAATTTCTGAGGAAGGAACATCAAGGTTAAGCTGAAAGATCTTCTTCCTTGCCTCATGGTCTGGCAGGGGAATGTAAAACTTGAAGTCAAATCGACCAGGTCTTAAAGCTGCTGGATCCAGATTCCATGGAACATTTGTTGCCGCCATAAAGAGAATGTTCTCGTTTTTCGAGTCAATTCCGTCCATCTCAGCCAAGAATTGTGGAACCACCCTCTGCATAACTGTTGAACTTAAGCCTGTTCTCTTAGGCAAGAGAGCATCTATCTCATCTATGAAAATCACCGCTTTTTCAGATTTTCTTGCCTTCGTGAAAAGCTCCGCAACCCTTTTCTCACTTTCTCCCACCCATTTCGACATTATGTCACTTGCCCTAACGTAAAAGAAATCAGCGTCAAGCTCCCCTGCCACAGCTTTTGCTAAAAAAGTCTTGCCTGTGCCTGGAGGGCCGTAAAGCAAAACACCTCCACCAGTTCTGATTTTCCATTTTTTTGCCTTTTCCGGATAAAGAAATGGAGTGATGACAAGATCCTTTATCTTCTCCTTAACGTGTTCCAGCCCGGCCACATCTTTAAATGTAACTTTCGGTCTTTCCGGGATTTGAGAGGTCTTGACATCATCACTTTCAGCAACAGCTTCTGGCAGGTTTTTCGCCCTTTCAATGAGCCTTTCAGCATTTTTCATCCTTGCATCCTTGACCTTACCTGTCGTGAGCTTTGCCGCCTCCAGTAAAGCTTTGGCTGCCATCAGATAGTATTCTCTTGCACTTTCGTACTTTCCATCTTTTTCTCTTTCAAGTGCCAGATTCAGGTATTCCTCTGCCTTTTTCATAAAGAAAGTCTCAGTTGACATTTCCATCATCCCTATTTAACATTATCAATAAACAATAATAATTCTATCTGCGTATTTTGAGATCGCTACCTTTATCCAGCCCTGAAACCAAGACCAAATCCAATTCCAAATCCTGCGAGTGGCAGACTGAAGGACAGTGGTGGTAAGTTCATGCTTATTAGTGAG
>JALUWC010000313.1 GCA_027019885.1 Geoglobus sp. | reverse complement strand
TTTGGGAAGCTTACAAAATCATTTTTCGACTCTCCATTTGAGTTTCATGTTCTCACACATGAGCAGTGGAAATTTTTCAGGAATCCTGTGAAAAAATACAGAAGGATTGATTGAGTCACCAAAATTTATTAACTCCTCAACCATTTCGTATACAATGGCGGAAAGAGTGGCAATCTTCATATCAACTCCTGCCCAGTTTCACTTTTACAAGAACATAGTTGACGCTCTCGAAAAAAGGGGTGTGGAGGTAAGACTCCTCATAAGGGATTACGGTGAAACCCTGGAGGTGCTTGAGAGGTACGATGGATTCGTTTTCTCCAAGGTTAGAACTAACTGGGACAGGATTTACAAGCTTCCTGCCGATGTGATTAGAGCGAGAAACTACTTAAAAGATTTTAAACCTGATTTGGTTACGGGATTCGAAATTTACGCACCGTATACGGCGAAGCTCCTTGGCACGAGAAGCTTTGTTTTCTATGACTCCGAGCCGAGGGTGAACAGGCTTTTAAGCGTTCAGATTAGGGCTTATATGCCTTTTGTGGATGCGGTTATAACTCCACAGGCTTTTCGGGATGATCTCGGCAAAAAGCACATGAAAATCAGATCTTTCAAAGAGTTTGCGTATCTCCATCCGAAATACTTCACTCCTGATAGGGGTGTGGTGGAGGAGTTGGGACCAGATGAAAACGAGTTTGCAGTGGTCAGGTTCAACGCTTTTGATGCAGCCCATGATGTGGGTGTGGGCGGTTTCAGTTTCGAGGAAAAGCTGGAACTCGTAAGAAAGCTTGAAAAATATGTTGACGTTTACGTTTCATATGAGGGTGGCGATCTGCCATCTGAGTTGCGGGATTACCTGCTTACAGTCTCGAAAAAGAAAATACACAGCGTTTTACATTTCGCAAGATTGCTCGTAACAGACACCCAGACGATGGCAACGGAAGCCGCAATCTTAGGCACGCCGACCGTGAGGTGTAACAGGTTTGTGGGTGAAAACGATATGGGGAATTTTATAGAGCTGGAAAAGAGGTATGGTTTACTGGTAAACGTCGGGAATGCTGAAATGGCAATTAAAATTGCAGAGGAACTTGTGCAGTCAGAGCGAGTTAAAAAAGAATGGTTGAACAAACGAGGGGAGCTGATAAGAGATTGTATCGACATCACAGAATTCATGGTCTGGCTCATTGAGAATTATCCGGAAAGTCTTGATGAGTTTCGGCAAAATCCTGATGTTCAGTACAGGTTCAGGTGATGACTTTGAAAGTTGCGTCGATAGTAGGGGCAAGACCCAATTTCATAAAGCTTGCACCTCTGTCTAAGGAGCTCAGGAGGCACTTTGATGGGGTGATTGTGCACACAGGACAGCATTATGACTATGAGATGGACAGGCTGTTCTTCGAGCAGCTCAAAATTCCGGAGCCGGATTATCATCTGGGTGTGGGCTCAGGTAGCCATGGTTATCAGACTGGAGAGATGCTCAAAAAGATAGAGGAAGTTCTGATAAAAGAGGAGCCCGAGCTGGTGATTGTTTTCGGAGACACAAACTCCACCTTAGCCGGAGCTCTTGCAGCAGTGAAGCTTCACATTCCTGTTGCTCATGTTGAGGCTGGCTTGAGAAGCTTCGATAAAAGGATGCCGGAAGAAGTGAACAGGGTCCTCACAGATCACGTTTCCAATCTGCTTTTCTGCCCTACTGAAAGGTCAGTTGAAAATCTGAAAAGGGAAGGAATAACAGAAGGAGTTTACCTCACTGGAGATGTGATGGTTGATGCGGTAAGGCAGAACGTGGAAATTGCTGAAGAGAGTTCAGTGATTCTGGAAGAGCTTGGAATAGAGCCGAAGGGCTATTACCTTGCGACAATCCACAGAGCTGAGAACACCGACGATCAGGAGAGGTTGAAGAGCATAGTCGATGCACTGTGTGAGATAGAGGATGTGATTTTCCCGTGCCATCCGAGGACGGAGAAACGTCTGAAGGACTTCGGGCTGTGGGAAAGGCTTCAAAAGAGCGTGAGGGTTATAAAACCGGTCGGGTATCTGGACATGCTTATTCTGGAGAAAAATGCCAGAAAG
>JALUWC010000312.1 GCA_027019885.1 Geoglobus sp. | reverse complement strand
TGCAGGTGCGATAGGCATATCCAGGCTTGCCATTGGAAAGGCTGTTGAGTATTCAAAGCAGAGGAGGGTCTTTGATGAGCCAATAGGGAGCTATCAGGGTTTGCAGTTTCCGCTTGCAGAGAGCTATGCCACCATAAAGGCTGCTGAGTTGATGATGTTCAAGGCCGCATGGCTCTACGACAGCAACGCAGGCTACAAGGAGATAGGCGATGCTGCAAACATGGCAAAGCTCGTGGCAGTTGAGAACGCCATAAAGGCCGTTTACTGGGCAATGCAGACCTTCGGCGGTTACGGATATGCAAGGGAGTACGACGTGGAGAGGTGGTGGAGGGAGGTAAATCTGCTCCGTCTCGCCCCCATAACCCAGCAGATGGCCTTGAACTACGTAGCCGAGCACATCCTGGGGATGCCAAGGAGTTACATGGGTTAAAATTTCTGTACGACAGCACTTCTTATTATTTTCAATTTTTATTCATCCACCCGGCCCCACTACCATCCCGGAGCTTCTGAGTAGCGTGAATTTGGCTTAAAAATACAAAAAACTCAATTTAATCTCATGCAACATTATATTTGGATAATGATTTATATAACCTTGAACAATTTCCACCATGACCGGAAGAATTCTGAATCTGGGCTATGTAAAGGACGCTTCTGTTGACAGTTACGACCCTGATGAGCCTTACAGCCTGATTTCGGCAAAGGACAGCAGCATCAAGCCCGACCCCGAGATGGTAGCTACTGGTGTGGACATAGGCCTGATGCGTCTCCATATCCACAACGCCCCCGAAAGGCGGAGGTTTCTCGGTTTGCTGCCCGACAGGAGCTACGAGATAATGGTAACCTTCGCCTCAGTCCACATTCATCAGAGAAGCGATGGAGACAGGGATGTGATGAAGGTAAAGTACTCTAAGTTCTTCAACATAGACAAAGAGGACTCTGCCGGCGGCTTCACCTACAAAAAGATGTTTCAGGGGCTGAAATTCAAAAGGAGCCTGAGTCTTGACGTGAAGCTGACCGAAATCGACAACAATGTCGTCGATCCTGATCCGCTTGCGAGTTTGCTGGAAGATACCGGCATAGGCACAGTTCTTGACTTGGCCCCTTACAACCCCAAAGAGTACATAATGCTGGCCTCCAACATCGTATCCAAAATTCAGGAGGTCTTTGGCTCTGACAAGGCCGGTGACGACCCTCTGTGGGAGGACTCCCTTGTTCTGGAACCAAAACCAACAATCCCGGGAAGTTACAGGCTTCGTGAGGGATTCTACGCGATCATCGAGGAGTATCCGGGATTCGATTTCGGTGAAATAGTATACCAGAACAACGCCCTTTACTGGCGGGAAACCCATGATGAAATACCTGCGAACTACCTGGTTTTCTCTGTTGGGAAGAGCATACCGGTCTAATTGATAAATGCATCCAGTAATTCGTGTAATTTCCCTATCTCAATTTCTCAATACTCATGCATGCTCATAAACGCTGAAAAACGTTATTTATGAGCTCATCATAATTAATCGTTAAATTAATGGAGGGGTGTGGATGGAAGACAGAAATGAGGACTATTTTAGCTGGACGGAAAAGCTGTTTGACCCAGAGCATACATTCCTGAAACCAGAGGCTCTGAAAGGAATCAGAGTTCTGGACCTCTCGCAGGTTCTGATCGGTCCTGAAACAGCATCTTTCTTCGCAGAGTTCGGGGCTGAGGTCATCAAGATTGAACCGCCAGGAATGGGTGAACTGTTAAGGAGCGTTGATATATGGTCCAGATTCTGGAAGGGCCACAGCCAGGGCGTGATGTGGGTTCAGAGGAACAAGTACTTCTTCGCGTTGAATCTGAAGCATCCCAAGGGAAAGGCGATTTTCTACGAGCTTGTAAAGCAGAGCGATATAGTTGTTGAGAATTACGTGCCAGGAGTTATGGATGAGCTTGGTGTGGGATACAGGCAGCTCAGGGAAATAAACCCCAAAATCATCTACATCTCCATCAGCGGATTCGGACAGTGGGGCGAGCGCTGGAACTGGCCAAGCTGGGATGCAGCGGCGCAGGCAGCAAGCGGCGCTTCTGCAGTTTCA
>JALUWC010000311.1 GCA_027019885.1 Geoglobus sp. | reverse complement strand
TATCCTTGATAGCTCGTCTATCTCTGTTATTGGGAAACCACATTCATTGTAAATGATGGTGTCTGAAAGGAGGGTCATGGAGACGTTTTCGTTTACGTCACTACTACACAAAGGACTATATTCTTCAGGTTCAGGTGATATAATTTTCAGGTCTATTTTGCCGTATTGAGTATTTCTTGAACGCCCGATAAAGGTTTTTTTGTGCTCACTGCCGAAGCAATAGAGAAACTTTTCCAGGTCAGTCCGGCTTCCGAGGATTGCTCCGGCAAAAGTCTGACCCTCATCTATGGATTCGTAGTTGAATATCAAGCCTTCCTTGCTTGTCCCCGACTCAGGGTCACGCTGGTGATGAAAGTTAAGAGATTTCTGTACACTTTCCTTGTGGAGCGAATCTCCTTTCAGTCTCCCGAAACCCCCTATGTTTCTGGTCTGAAAATCAACGTCTTCATGCAATAAATCGCAAACCTTATTCTTATCTGATTTGTCATGTTGAATTGAAAAGGGAACTGGATAATTTGATAGCAGATTACCTTGTTCGTCTTCAGAAGTTATATAGGCATTGGTGAATTTTATGTCACCTCTTAAAAACCAGCTATAAAACTCATCGTTTTTATGGGCATCTGAATTCAATGGTTTGCTCTGTATATATTTCTGTATGTATTTGCCTGCAAAAAAGCCAAGCACATTACAGCCTGGAATATATTCATGGGTTGCAATCATATTGGGATCACCCGTGTTTGCAGTGATGACTACCGGGGATAGCGTGGTAACTTGATATTTCAATTGATACATAGTGCCTCCAGTCTGTCAATAACTGTATGTTCCCTGTCCCCTTCAAAGAGTTCACACAAGACTTCACCAAATCCCCTGTTCCTTTTTGTGCCGATATTCTTAAGGTTCAGGCAGGCCAGTGACAGCAGTTCAATAGCATTATCGCTCTCAACCTGAATCTCACCCTCAAATTTCACTCCTTTCTTTACAACCCTGACAGTGCGCAAAGAGTGTTCTTTGGCAACACCATCCTTAATAGCTGTCTGCTGCCGTATTTCAGTGAAAGCAGATAATACACTTTGCACAGAGAGTAATTCCTTGTATTCTTTCAGGAGGTATTCAAGCCACTTTCTATTTGCATCGTAATTTTCTATTGTTAACCCGGAAAAAAATACCGGAGATGGTTTCTCCTGCCCCGCTCTTCCGAAAACATCATTGACAACCTTGTATTCGTCTTCGTTTTTTTCTTCTTTCCTCAGATCAATAAAGGAGTCGATCCCGGCTCTTTCTAACATCGCACATACTTCCCTTGCAGAATCACGCAGACAGCCCTTAGTCCTCCTTGCGGGAATATACGGTATTCCCACTTTGTCAAAGACTATATCCGTATCTATTATGGCTCCAAATCCCTCACCCGAACCTATCAATGCGTCTGACTCGAGTGTGATTTTAATTGTAAAGGTTCTCATTCCCGCTCCTCTGGTTATTTATCGAGCTCAAATGATGGATAAAATTCCATCAATTCAACCATATCAAGATATGGTGTCTTGTTGTTTTCGAACAGCGTTATATCGTATGAACGACTGCTTATTTCGGGAATATACCGTTCATGAATCTTCATATCCTTAACAAAAGTTTTTCTTGCATCTTCTCCGAGGGTTAAAACCTCTCGCATCTCCATAATCTTTGAGCGCGGGAAATTCCGAACATCTTTATCTTTCCAGAGAAGATTTCCTGTATTTCTGATAAGGCCTTCGAAACTGAGCTCATCATCATCTCCCCCAATGTGATACGGCCTCATGAAGAGCTTCCCTCCTTCAGCCGTGTAATGTGTTTTTCTGATTTCTTCCAAAGTACCGGAAAATCCTCCATATGCTATATGAAAGTCAAGCCATGAACCTATCCCCCTGTTCTCACTCCATCCCAACTTTGCATTCCTGCACAACTGCTCAGAAAGCTCATATCCTCTGTAAAAAGGATACTTCGTCTTTGTTATGGCAATCCCCGCTGATGCAGTCAACTTCAGGTCCTTTCCATCGACATCTTGTTGTGTTTCAAATGCTGCAAGAAAAATTTTGGCGAAG
>JALUWC010000310.1 GCA_027019885.1 Geoglobus sp. | reverse complement strand
AAGCTATTGTGAACTCAGATGTCAGAGTGTCTCTTGCTATAGACAATTTCGAGAATGCAACAAAACAGTCTCTTGTTTTCCTGAGAGAGCTGATCTATGCAGGAAAAATCGAAAGACTGTTTGTTGGTGTGAGGGATGAGAGAAAAGCTCTGAGAAATTCAAAACTGCTTGAGTTTTTGCAGGAATTCGAGTTTGAGAACATGAAGGGGATGAAGCTTGATTCCGACAGTGTAACCCTGTTTCCCTTACTTCTCGCAATTCTGATAGCTTTCGGCATAACAGTTGCGTACAGGCTCGGTGTTCATTATGCACCTGTGTATGCATTCTTTATTCTGATTTACTTCCTGAGAAGCAGTCTGTTCAGGGAGATTAGAAAGAGTTAATTTCTGAGACATACGTTGAAGTTCCCATCACTTCACTTCTCCATCCTCAAAGAGTTTCAGCCCCTTCACTCTCTGAAAGTGCCTTTTATTTCCTGTAAAAAGCGTGACATCATTCTCCATAACTATACCGGCAATAAGAATATCCCTGAAGTCTATCGCTCTTCCATCAGATTCGAGCTCTGTCAGCATCTCTCCTGAAATTTTTGCAGATTGCTCTGTAAGTTTTAATATTTCGAGTCTCTCAGCCAGTTCATCAACGGCTTTCACATTTCTGTCCTTTCCTGTTCTGTAAGCGCCGTAGTAAAGCTCGAATATGTTTATTGAAGTGGTCAGAAGTTCATGCTTTTCTTCCAGCCTTTCAATCGTTTCCACAATCTTTCTTTTTCCTCTCAGGAAGTCAATAAGGACATCCGTATCTAAGCAGATTTCCAAGTTCTCCACCCCTTGCTGAGAGATTCCTTAATCTCCCTCACCTCTTCATCACTGACATCCCATGAACCTGCCAGATCGCTTATTTTCCTTCTCATCAGATACTTTATGGCTTCTTCAATTGAAACAGGCTTTTTGAACTCTGCCTGAAGTTTTCCTGCAAGTTCCACAAGCTCTCTGTATGTATCCTCACTCAACTTTATGGATTTTGTGGACATAGTAGCAAATATGGTTAAAGTAGTATAAATTCCTGTTGGTGTTCAGGGAGATGAGGAAGTGACCCTCCTGCCCTCCCAGTGAAGCAGGAGGTGAAAAGATGGGTTATGTAAAGCCGATGTTTACACTGGTAAGAGCCTACTGCGAGTGCGGGAATGTGTGCGAGAAGGATATTTTGAATGCCATCAAGAGGGTCTTCGGTCAGGATTTTACAGGCGAAATTGTGAGGTTTGAAGCAGATGAGCCTGTATTTGCAGGCGTGAGCATCGGAATTGAAAGGGGACTTGTCATGGACTTCAGGGTTAATGCGGAATATGCAGATAAGCTCGTCGAAATTCTCGAGCCAAAAATTGAGGAGCTTGAGAGAATTCTTGCAGAGAACTCTGATGGACAGGATGTCCAGGTTGAGACCTTTGAAATTTATCTGAAGAGGAGTGGAATCAACATTCTCTGATTTTTCTATTTTCAATCACCGTTCCTGGTGAGGTGATTTTTTAGGAGGTGCCTCAGATGAATGAGAAGAGGGGAGCCAGAATAAGGCAAGCAATGGAAACTGTTCTGAAGGCCCTCGAAAGCAATCCCGAGAAGGTGGCTCTTGCGGTATTCAGGGGGAATTCCAAACCCTCAGACAGCTGGAGCCTCTTCAACCGCCTGATAATGTTCATGAACAACACATGCGATGCAAGAGGTTTCAGGCAGTGGGAGAAGGCAGGCAGGAGAGTTAAGAAGGGTGCAAGGGCATTCTACATTCTCGCTCCAGTCAAAAAAAGAGTTCCTGTTAAAACCACCAGAAAAGAAATCCTGGAGGATGGAGCGGAGATTGAGGTTGAGGAAACCATATTCGTGGAAAAGCTGGTGAGCTTCAAACCCGTGCCTGTTTTCAGGTATGAGGACACCGAAGGAGATCCACTGCCAGAAGAGAATTTCCACTTTGAAGTCCCGTGCGAGTTCAAACCTCTCATAGAAGAGCTCGGACTCAGCATCAAAACTCAGGCGTTCAGGAATTTCTATGGAGCATACAGTCTGAAAACCAGAACAATTCATCTTGCCT
>JALUWC010000309.1 GCA_027019885.1 Geoglobus sp. | reverse complement strand
AGCTGGTTAGGGAGTTTCGTTGCCATTTATAATGCGGAGGTGTTATCTTGACAGTCCCATTTTGGGGGTAAATAAAAGTGAGTAAGAACATGGATGGAATAAGGAACAGAGTTTCAAAGGCAAATCCATGGAGGTTTTTTGCCCTCGCTCTCTGCATTTCATGGTTTTTCTGGATGTGGATCATATTGTTAGGCTGGAATGTCTGGAAATTTCCTGCAGTACTTTTCGGAGCCTTAGGATTGTTCGGGCCTGCAATTGCGGAAATCATACTGATTTCTCGCACTCGCGATAAAGAACAGTGGAGAGATTATTGGCACCGTGTATTTGACATCAGGCGAATTAACAAAAAATGGTTTTTGGTAATCCTGCTCACTTTTCCTATGTTAAATGCTGTTACCATTTTGATAGGCATTCTTACAGGCTCACCTTTACCGGGATTTGAAACTGCCAAAAACCTGCTGTCCGAACCTTGGCGAATTTTACCGTTTGCAATTTTTATCTTAATCTTTGGACCATTGCCAGAAGAGCTTGGTTGGCGTGGTTATGCATTGGACGGCCTGCAAGCGAAATATAATGCGCTTATATCAAGTCTCATTCTTGGCGCAGTATGGGCGTTGTGGCATGTACCCTTGTTCTTCATGAAAGGCACATTCCAACACGAAAAATTAATGTTTGATACACTGAATTTTTGGACCTATATCCTTGGTCCAATTATAATTTCAATTTTGTTCACGTTGATTTACAATAATACCAACCGAAGCACATTATCGGCTATACTTTTCCACTTTATGATTAATTTTTCTGGAGAACTTATGCCATTAACTGAACAAGGCAGATTGTATAGCACATTATTAGTTTTTGCCTTATCGCTTGTTGTGGTTCTTATTTATGGAAAAGAAACACTGACCCATCCGAATTCCTTATGGATAGACAAAGAAATCTTAAAGTGCTTTTTAGGCAAAGGTGCATGTCCACATCAGCTCTCATTTGTTTTAGATTCTCCTTTCCGAAGGTTCATACTTTCTCCCAAAAAGCTGGCTAACCGTCTACATTTAAAAGAAAATTTTAATGTGCTTGAAATAGGGCCTGGTCCAGGTTATTTCAGCGTTGAAATCGCTCAACGCATTCCATATGGACATTTAGAATTGTTTGATATACAGAAGAAGATGCTTGAGAAGGCACGCCAGAAACTTGAAGCAGCAGGATTGCATAATGTGGGATTTACACTGGGAGATGCTGTAAATCTCCCTTTTGGCGAGAACAAATTTGATATAGTTTTTCTTGTCGCAGTTTTAGGTGAGGTTTCAAATAAAGAAAAGTGTTTAAGTGCTATCTACAAAGTCCTTAAACCATCTGGTCTGTTATCCATCACGGAGCAGCCAGGGGACCCGGACTCTATGCCTATGTCAGTTGTCTGTAATTTGGCTGAAGAACAGGGTTTTGAATTTGTAGAGAGCTACGGCAAGAAAAAGAATTATACTGCTAACTTTAGAAAGCCTGACCCGATTGGTAAGAGCAAATTTAAAGATGAGAGATAAAGGAATCTTTTAGCGTGCTTTGAAGCTCCGCGGTGGCTGCGCATCCTTGCCCCCGCTTCGCTCGGGTCATTTAACAAGCGGGTAAACAACTCGCATACGCTCGTCCAAAGTTTACTTTGCAAACCTTCGTTTATCCTTCAAACGTTGTCTGGAATTTCTTATGATCACAGTCAAATTCATCATTGGTTAAAAGAGGCATCAATAATGGAAATGAAAGTGAAGGATTCAGCAGTTAGAAAATTGAAATCTTTGACACCAGACGCAATCAAGGAGAACTTGAAGATCTGAGTTGAAGATACTGGCACTTTCAAACAACAAATATTTACGCTCAATTGAAGAGGAGAGACGTGATTACAAAGAGGGTAGAGCAAAATACCTTGAGGAAATATCAGATGTATGGAGGGTGATGCACTCCAAGGATAAGGGCAAGGAGTAGGATAGTGAATACATCCTTAAAGCAAGCCGGCTTTTCCGAGATGTTTGCCTCACATCTTAGGAGAAAATATGATATTCTGATATCACAACTTGGTTCATGGACGAGTTTGATGATCTTGACCTGCTTGAGGATGTGGAAGATCTTGAGGCTCAGGTTGAGGCTGGAGATCATGAAGGCTATCCTGCCACAACCGTCCTTGTTGATGAGCACAAGGTGATAAAGAGGGCAATTGACATCCTTGTAAATGCCGTGAAAAGTGGAGTTCAGGATGAAAAGCTCTATTTAGATCTTGCAAGGTTCTTTTCTGAATATGCCGATGCGATACACCATGGCAAGGAGGAGAAGATCCTCTTCAAACGTCTGAAGGAAATAGCTCCAGAGCACATACATGACATGATTGAAGACCTTGAAAACGACCACGTCGAGGGAAGAAGACTTGTTGCAAAGATAAAAGAAAGCATTTCAGATCCTGAGGCCCTGAAAAATTATGCCCTCGCCTACGCATCCATGCTCAGAAACCACATTTCCAAGGAGGATGATGGTCTGTTTATCGCGATGCATCCCTATCTGTCAAAAGAGAAAGAGGAGGAGATGCTGAGAGAGTTTTTGGAGGTAGATCCGCCATCAAAAAGAGAGCTGGAGATGATTGTTGAAAGGCTTGAAAGGAGGTTTTAGATCCATTCAGATCTGGAAAAACATTACTCCTGCCATTGAAAAAATCTCGGCAACATGTAATGAATGGTGTCAGAGAACGCTGTAGAAGGTCACAGAGCAAGATTTCGTGATTCTGCAGGATAATCCTCCAGAAATGAGGGATTCAATTCAGGATAAATTGCCGCTATCTCCTCAGAACCAATAGGGCAATGACAACTGAGAATTTATCAGATGAGTTGGTGGTTTGATGGACCAGAGTGTCCATTTCCTGAGAAAAAGTTACGGGAGTAACCCAGAGTTAATAAAATTCTAAAAAGATTTATATTAATCCTATTATAATACTGCAGACTGAGGTGATATCATGCCGGTGTGGAAATACTCTGGTAAGGAGGTCTCGATAGAGGATGTGGAGAGAGTTGAAAAGGCTCTGAGCAGTGTGTGTTTTGGTTGCGATACTTTTTCTGATTGGCTCTGCAGGCTTGGACTACTGGCCTGTTCCACAGGTTGCGAGATTGAAAGATCCGAGATGGGACGATTACATAATGAAGGTTAATCTTGTCGAGGGATTCATGGAATCTCTAAGGCAGGGGATGGTAAGGAAAGAGAGAGTTTCAGAGGAGATCGCAGAAAAATACGCATCTCCCTTCAATTCAGCAGAAGGTAAAAAGGCCTATCTGAGAGCTGCAAGGGCACTGGACTACAGGGATACAATGAAAATAGCCGAGGATCTGAAAAATATTGAAATACCCACCATAATAATGTGGGGTGAAGAAGATAATTTCTTGCCTGTTTCACAGGGAAAAAGGTTATCCAAGGTCATAAACAGCTCAAAGTTCATAACTGTAACAATGCAGAGCATTTTCTGCCTGAAGATGATCCTGAAATTATTTCTGCGATAATTGAAGGTATGATTCAGAGATTTTTGAGGATCATCCAGCAGATGAAACAGATAATAGAGATACATTTATCAAATCCCATTCACTTAATGTCTCAAATGCGAATCGCAGGAATCGATGAAGCCGGTAAGGGCCCTGTAATTGGGCCTCTTGTTGTTTGTGGTGTTGCGTGTAGTGGAAACATGATAAAAAAGCTCTCCGAGATCGGAGTCAGAGATTCAAAGAAACTCACCTCAGATAAGAGGAAAAAAATTGCAGAGAAACTGAAAAAAATGCTTGACTGGGAGGTTGTAGTGATACATGCTAACGAGCTTGACAGGATGATGGGCGGAAAAACCGTAAATGAGATTCTGAAAGATTGCTGTGTTCAAATTATTTCAAAACTCGATCCTGATGTTGTTTATGTGGATAGCTTTGACGTCAGGCCTGAGCGACTTGCGGGTGAGCTTGAAAAGCTGACGGGAAAGAAGGTCATTGCAAAACACAGAGCTGAAGAAGAGCCAATTGTAGCAGCAGCTTCTATAATCGCAAAACACACCAGAGACGATATTATCGAACAGCTCAAGGAAAAGTATGGCAACTTTGGCAGTGGTTATGCCTCGGATGCGATTACGAGAAGATGGCTTGAAAAAAAGTTGATGAGCGGGAAAATTCCAGATATCGTCAGAAAGAAATGGAAAACACTGGACAGAATTAAGCAGAAAAGTCTTTGGGATTATTAATGGATGTTTTAGAGGCAATGTGGGTTCTGAATTAAGGACTTTGAACATTGTCGTGTCTGACCCAGAGCCTTGATTTCTATGTGATAACAACCTTTTTATCCACCTCCTTCAAAAGACCACCATGGCCTACGAGGATCTCAGGGAGTTCATCGAAAGGCTCAAGCAGGAGGGAGAGCTTGCGAGGATAAGCAGGGAGGTGAGCGTTGAGCTCGAGATAAGCGAGATAGCAGACAGAGCAGTTAAGCAGGGAGGAAAGGCGTTGCTCTTTGAAAAACCAAAGGGTTACGACATCCCTGTCTTAATAAATGCCTTTGCAAGCGAAAAGCGAATGAAGCTCGCTCTTGAAACCGACAGGCTCGAAAGCATTGGGGTGAAGCTGGTAGAGCTTGCGAGAATGAAGCCCGAATCGGTTCTTGATGGTCTTAAAGCCCTTTCCTCAGCAAAGGACTTCGTGAGTTTCATTCCCAAGAAGGTAAGAAGCGGGCCCGTGAAGGAGGTCATAGAGTACAACCCCAATCTGCTGAAATTCCCGATTCTGAAGTGCTGGCCTCAGGATGGTGGAAGGTTCATCACCTTCCCGGTTGTCATAACCAAAGACCCTGAAACTGGCGTGCTGAATGCGGGAATGTATCGAATGCAGATTTTCGATGAGAAGACAACAGGCATGCACTGGCAGATCCACAAGCATGGCGCTCTGCATTACAGGAAACTGAAAGAGATTGGTATGGATAAGCTTGAGGTAGCTGTGGCGATAGGGGTCGATCCAGCAACACTTTACGCCTCAACAGCTCCACTGCCGGAAAACATGAGCGAGTTCATGTTTGCTGGATTTATCAGGAAGAAGAGGCTGAAGATGGTGGACTGCGAGACTGTGGATCTGCAGATCCCAGCCACAGCAGAAATCGTGCTTGAGGGTTATGTGAAACTGGACGAGTTCAGAATGGAGGGGCCGTTTGGAGACCACACCGGCTATTACACACCCTTAGAGCCTTATCCTGTTTTCCATGTTGAATGCATAACTCACCGCGAAAACCCAATTTACCACGCAACGATCGTTGGTAAACCTCCAATGGAGGATGCCTGGCTTGGAAAAGCCACTGAGAGAATATTTCTGCCCATAATCAGAATGCTCCATCCAGAAATAGTGGATATGAATCTGCCAATTTCGGCAACATTTCACAACCTTGCGATAGTATCGATAAAGAAGCGCTACCCGGGACATGCGAGGAAGGTCATGTTCTCCATCTGGGGCACGGGGATGCTGAGCCTGACAAAGGTGGTTATCGTCGTGGATGCTGATGTCAACGTGCACGACATGAATGAGGTCATCTGGGCGATGACAAGCAGGTTCGATCCCGCGAGAGACGTGGTGATAATCCCGGACTCACCACTCGACAGTCTTGATCATGCTGCTTGTAAACCAAATCTGGGCGGGAAGCTGGGCATTGATGCAACGAAGAAGTGGAAAGAAGAAGGCTACGGGAGAGAGTGGCCTGATGTTGTTGAGATGGATGAAGGCACAAAGAGAAAAGTTGACGAATACTGGAGCGAAATCAAAAAGATAATATTCGGCTAAAGCCTTTCAAGCCTGTACGTGACTTTAAAGCTACCATCATCCATTTCCTCGTATTCCACCACCTCTGCATTAACATCCTGAATCACGTCCTCGAAGTAATCGTAAACAACACAAGTCCTGCACATGTGACCTGAGAATCTGACCTGTACAAGCATGTCATCGTATTTGATGTACTCGGCCTTCGCCTCAGGCTCATGATACCTGTTGAAGAAGTCTATACTCTCCTTCAGTTTTAAAAGCTCCGTGAACTTGATTTTTTTATTTTTGCGGTTATTTTTCTCAATCCAGTGTTTTATGTACGGACACGAAGCCTCTATTTTATCATAACTCTCAGAATGCTTCAGCATTTCTCTGACAGCCTTACCTGCAAATCCCCTCCCCTCAAAATCCTTGGCTGTGTGAGTTTCAACAAGATGGATTGAATAACATCTATCCTCATAAATCACCCATGAAACCTGATTCCCATAATCATCGATCAATACTCCCTTTCCATTCTTAATTTCAAATTTCATAACTCTGATCTTCATTGATCAAAATTAAACCTTTTGGTTCTGTTTTCGAACATATGCAGAAATGTTAAATTCATCCCTGATTCCATCACCACAGATGATTGATTATATTCTTCTCTTCATTGCCGTTTCAGCTGTTTCAACAGCATCAATATTTGCTGTTTTAGCCAGTGCTCCGGGAATAGTGGCAAGCTTCTGGAGATTTGCAATTTCATCAGCCGTTTTCCTTGTTCTTTACAGAAAGTTTCCTGTAGACCGAAAAACACTGAGATATTCAGTTTTTGCAGGCTTTTTTCTTGCTGTCCACATGTCATCCTGGATTGAATCATTATTCCATGCTTCTGTCGCTTTAAGCACGGCAATAGTCACAACTCATTCCATATTTTCAGGAATTTTTGCGAGATTTGCTGGGGAGAGATTGAAAGCAAATGAGGTTGTGGGGGTGGTGGTTGCAATTGCTGGGATATATCTGCTGAGCGGTGCAGACTTTTATGCTGACATCTATGGGATCGTGATGGCTTTTGTGGGTGCGATCTCAGGTGGGCTTTATTTCACAACTGCAAAATTTGCAAGGAATGTGGAATTTAGAGAGTACATAACATCAACCTATCTTTTTGCTTCAATAACCACGTTTGCTTTTTCGATCATAACAGAGACTCCTCTGACTGGGTATCCGCAAGAAACCTACATATTCCTTGCCCTTCTTGCTCTGATTCCGATGTCGGCTGGACACACAATTCTGAATTATTTGATAAGGAGAATGAAGGTGATAACAGTTACGGGGAGTGTTCTCGGAGAGGTTGTTGGCTCGACAATCCTCTCAATAATTATCCTTGAGCAGAAACTCAAACCGATAGCATATCTTTACCTCACACTCATTCTGTTTGGGATTTACATTGCTATTTCAAGGAGAAGCAGTTAAAGAAATACTCTTGATCTTCCCGCTATCTGCTCCTGATTTCTGAGCCACTCTCTCTTCCATCTGTCATAGCACTGTCTGCTGCAGAAAGCCTTTGGTTTGTTGTTGCAGCATGTCTTTACGAAAAGAGGCTCTTTTATGAGCTTCCCGCAGATATCGCATCTCATCGCCCTTGCCTTATCAATTTCCATTGGCACAATGAGCATTAAACGACGTTAATTAATATACTTTTCCATTCCCCCCTCTCCAAACAGATATCTGATTACCTTAGCATGATATTCTGGATTCGAATTTGAAAATTCAACCCACACCACCCGATTCTGGAAGCTGAAGAAGTAATGAGTTCTTCCGTTTCCAAAAACCCTGTATGCTTTCAGTCCACCCATATCAACTATTTCCGGCTTGGAGAAATACATGTCAACTTTATCCTTCATTCTCTCAACCAGATTCTGAGCTGTTGATGGGCTGTCCGCATATGCCACCCACACTCTGATTTTTCCGATTCCTTCAAGCTCCACAACTGCTGCAGATTTAACATCAAAGCTTCCAATGTGGATTGATTTAACCATCTCTATTGCATCATCTCCCTTCACAACTCTTAATACTTTCAGTTTCAGTTCTTCCTGCCCCCCCTGATACTGAAAACTTGTGACAACAATGACAAGTCCAAGAACGACAAGAATTCCAGCCACAGCTTTCCCGTTCACAGAGTTTATGACCTTCCATTAGCATTTAAATTTTCTCAAGCTGGTGGTTTGGGAATGAAGTATTGCTGTCCTTTATTTATACCTATACAGGTGGGAAACGTTCCATAACCATAAACCAAACGTATTAAACTGAGATATTGTGACCGGAGGGGTCTCAACTTGTGAATTCCGATTTTTGAAGGAAAAACCGGTAACATGTGTATATTCACAGATTTGGAGGACAAAAGAGGAATCCAAAAGAGGATTCGCGGCGGCTCTATCGAATGGATGACCAGAATTTTTATATTCTGTGTTTCGCTACCCTCACATAGTCTATAGCGGGGGTTGCCGAGTCAGGAAAAGGCGCGGGATTCAGGGTCCCGTCCCGTAGGGGTCCGAGGGTTCAAATCCCTCCCCCCGCATGCTCCAATTTTTAAAATATGGGTTATTAGGTGCTGGTTTGCTCTTAAAAAGGTTGTAAATTTATCGAGAGATTCTGAAACCTCCCTTCCACAATAAACCCCAGCTATATCACAATTTTTCAAACTTTGGAACAGTCATGAATTTAATTGTTTTTATCCAACTTCATCTATGCTTTGGTGTGCATTAATTCTCGATTTGCATAATAATAATTATCTTAATAAAATATATAACGAAAGACTTAAATTTTTTATTATTAATTATGCTCGACCGGACAGCAAGTCTATTCTGTCTCCATAACAGCGTCTGGTTTTGAAGGGGAATGATAAAATGCATTATACGGTGAATGTAATGAACTTGTTGAATGGGTGCTTTAAAGCGATTCCGGGGTGTTACCTGAATCACCAATCGATCGTCCAGTTTAAATTCTCTCGGTGTTTTACCTGGGGACTGTCAAGATAACACCTCCGCATTATAAATGGCAACGAAACTCCCTAACCAGCTCTGCACGGAATCAAAAGAACTCCTGAAAGGAAACCTGTTAAAGAACCTCTTTGTCCTTCTCTTCAGCAGAGAAAAGAACCCTTCTACAGCATTTCTCTCTCCAAAGGTTTCATACCTGTACTTCAATCCCATTCTTTTCAGAGCCCAGAGATACCAGGGACCTCTGTCTACAGCAACTTCAGGTTTATTCTCGCAGTATCTGAGAACTTCTTTGAGGAAAGCGTAAGCGTGAAAGCTGGATCTCCCTTCAGTTGCCCATACTGCCAAGCATTCCTTAGTATCAACGTCAATTGCACTCCAGACGAAGATATGTTTATTTTCCAGCTTTAGTTTGGTCTCGTCTATTGCTATTAATCTTCTTTTCTTCCTTTCAGGAGGTTTTAAGATTCTTTTTAGTCTGTGGTAGTAGATCCTGATTGATTCGTGGCTTATTTTCTCGAACAAAGAAATGAATTTGCTCGCTTTCCTTAAAGATAGACCGTGGAAGTAGAGTATGGCTGAGAGGATTTTTAACTCTATTTTTCTCTTGTTCCTCCGAAAGACTTTTTTAGACTTTATTTCTTCAATTATCTGCTGGATTGGGGAGTGCATGGTTTGTATTCTGGTTTTTTATTTTTTAATGTTATTGTTGACAGTGTCTAGATAACTATACGAGAT